>NZ_JBYCLG010000326.1:0-12018 GCF_057473785.1 Mycobacterium sp. TH-M103 | reverse complement strand
CCCGACGAACACGATGTCGATCGACGGGACGCGCTGCAGCACCTCGTAGGGCCCCACCGCGTCGAGCGCGGTGAACCGGGGAAACAACGGGATTGCAACTTGCGTCATGCCTGCCTCCGGATGGTCGCCGCTTCGGTGTCAGTCTCCGCCGGCGCCGCCGGCCGCCGCAGCCCGGCGGGCCGCAACCACTGCGGAAGCCAGCCGGGCGGCGCGTCGGGGGCCCGGTCGAACGGCCCGCCGGCCGGGTCGTCCAGACACCCGCGCATGCGCACCAGATCCTCCTCGGGCCGGTAGATCTGCCACACCACCAGCGCGCACAATCCGACGACGGCCACGTCGCGCAGCAGCACCGTCGTGGTGAAGACCTGCTGCGGCAGCGTACGGTTCGGCTCGGAATACAGGTAGTACATTCGCGGCACCCAGACCAGCGCGTCGATCGTCATCCAGGCCAGCAGGATCCGGCGGTGCGGCAACGCCAACACGGCCAGCGGCACCAGCCACAGCGAGAACTGCGGGCTCCACACCTTGTTGGTCAGCAGGAACACCGCCACGACCAAGAACGCCAGCTGCGCCACCCGCGGCCGCCGCGGCGCGGTCAGCACGACGTAAGCGATTGCCGCGCAACACGTTGCGAACGACACCGCGACGACGATGTTGAGCACCGTGGGCGGCTCCCAGAAACCGAGGTGGGGATCGAAACCGCGCCAACCGGTGAACGACTTCACCACGGAGTACAGCGAGTCCATATCGTCGCCGCGGCGGGTGTTGAGCCGGAAGAACTCCGACCAGCCCCGCGGGAACAGCACCAGCACCGGCAGATTCACCAGCAGCCACGTCGCCGCGGCCGTCGCGGCGGTGCGGGACCACGCGCCGAGGCGCCCGGTCCGGATGCCCAGCACCAGCATCGGGCCCAGGAACAGCAGCGGATACAGCTTGGCCGCGGCGCCCAGCCCGATCAGCACGCCGGCGAGCACCGGCCGTCGCCGCGCCCACGCCAGCAGCCCGGACATCGCCAAACCCGTGGCCAGGGCGTCGAAGTTGGTGAAGATCTGGAAGATCACCAGCGGCGAGGCGGCCACCAGGGCCGCGTCCCAGATCCGCCGCCCGGCCAGGCCCGCGGTCGCCCACACCGTCGCCAGCCAGGCCAGCGCCAGGCCGAACGCCGCGACGTCGAAGAACATCACCACCTCGGCCACCACCGGCAGCGGTCCCAGCTTGCTCAGCGCGGTGTAGGTCTTGGCCAGCGCCATCGACCCGTACTGGTAGAGCCCGGTCAGCACCGGATACTCCATGTAGCGCACCGCGGGGCGACCGTCGTACTGCAGCTGCGACGCACCGTCGGCGTCGGTTTCGACCCAGCTTGACTTGTAGGGAAACTTGCCCTGGCTCAACAACTCCGCGCCGTAGAGGGGCACCGTGTCGGAGTAGCACAGCTCGTAGTAGGCGCGCTGGTTGTCCCAGTTGGCCACCCGCTGGTCCCCCGGCCCGGTGCCGTGGCTCTGCAGGCACGCCGCCTTCGTCGAATAGCCGAGCGCCAGGAAAACCAGCGCGATCACGAACATCACCCGCAGCGGGGTCATCACCCGGGTGCGCCCGATCAGTGCGTGCCGGCCGACAGGTCCCCCGACCATGTCGGCGAAGGCGGCGCCCAGAAAGTCGGTGCGGCTGGGGCAGTCGCGGGTGTCCAGGCTGCGCCGGTCGGTGGCCAGCCGTCCCGGCGAGATGGCGGCGCTCTGCTCGGCGGCGCCGGTCACGGCGGCGGCGGTGGGGGGGCTTGCGGGCCGCCCGGTGCGGCCCCGGTGTCCGACGGCGGCGGCACTATCGGGACCGTCGTGGGCGGGCCGACCGGAATGGTGATCCCCGGCGCGATCTCCACTGTGGGCTGGATGACCGTCTCCGACGGCGGGGGCGCCTGCGGAGGCGGCGGTGGTGGTGGGGCGGGCACTCCCGCGTAGCCGCCGATCGCGGTCGGCTTGGGGAACGATTGGTTGGGCGTGCCCTTCAGCGCGCCGTCCATGGTCGCCTTCCAGATGTCCGACGGCAGCCCCGACCCGTACACCGGCGCGCCCGAGGCGGTCACCAGCGGCTGGTCACCTTTCACGGTGCCCACCCAGACCGCCGTCGACAGCGACGGCGTGTAGCCGACCATCCATGCGTCCTTGTCGGCCTTGGTGTCGCCCAGCTGCGTGGTGCCCGTCTTGGCCGCCGACGGCCGCCCGCCCGCCAGGTTGTGCCCGCGCGAGTAGCCCGCGATCGGTTCCATCGCGGCGGTGACGTTGTCGGCGACGGCCTTGTCGATCCGCTTCTCGCCGCTGTTGTCGGAGTTGGCGGCGTCGAAGAGGACCTGGCCCTCGGCGTTGACGACCTTCTGCACGAAGTGCGGCCGGTGGTAGACGCCCGAGTCGGCCAGCGTCGCGTAGGCCGACGCCATGTCGATCGGCCGGGTTTCGTATTGGCCCAGCACGATCCCGTTGTTGGGCGGCCCGCCCTTGCCGTCCTCGGACAGCGTGTGTTCGACGCCGGGGAAACTCTTCGCGACGCCGGCCTGGTGGGCGGCGTCGGCGACGGCCTGCGGCCCGCCCTTGAGTTTGAGCATCAGCCGGTAATAAGAGGTGTTCAGCGACTGCTTGAGCGCCTGGGCGATGTTGCAGGTCCCGCAGCTCTCGCCGTCGACGTTGGTGATCTTGATGCCGTCGACCGTCAGTGGGGAGCTGTCCACCTGGTAGCCCAGCCCGATGCCCTGTTCCAGCGCGGCGATCAGGCAGAACACCTTGAACGACGAGCCCGTCTGCAGCCCGGCCTGGGCGAAGTCGAAGCCGTTGGCGTCGGGACCGCCGTAATAGGCGCGGATCGCGCCGTCGTGCGGGTCGATCGACACCACGGCGGCGCGCATGTCGGGGTCCTGCCCGTGGAGGTACTTGGCCACCGCCTTCTCCGCGGCCTGCTGGGCCTTCGGTTCGATCGTGGTGGTGACCTGCAGCCCCTGGGTGTTCAGGGTCTGCTCGTCGATGTTGAACAACTCCATCAGCTCTTTGGTCACCTGGCGCTCGATCAGCCCGTCGGGGCCGCTCGTCTGGTTCTCCGCACGGGCCTGATCGGGCGGCACGGTCTCCGGGAACACCTGGGCGGCGCGGTCACCCGGGGACAGCGCCTTGGTCTCGACCATGCCGTCGAGCACCCAGTTCCACCGGGCCTTCGCCCCCTTGGGGTCGACGGCGGGGTCCAGCGTCGACGGCCGCCGGATCAGCGCGGCCAGCAGCGCCCCTTCCGAGACGGTCAACTGCTCGACGGGCTTGTCGAAATACGCCTTGGCGGCCGCCGAGATGCCGTAGGCACCCCGGCCGAAGTAGATGATGTTCAGGTAGGCCTGCAGGACGTCGTCCTTGGACCACTCCCCCGACATCTTGGTGGCGATGACCAGTTCCTTGGCCTTGCGCATCAGGCCACTGAACCCGTGTTGCGCCGAACCGACCAGCGCGTTCTTGACGTACTGCTGGGTGATCGTCGACCCGCCCTGCAGGCCGCCGTTGCCGAACAGGTCGTGGTTGATCGCCCGGGCGAACGCGGTGAAGTCGAACCCGGGGTTGGAGTAGAAGTTGCGGTCCTCGGCGGCGATCACCGCCTGACGCACGTGCACCGGCACCTGCTTGAGGTTGACATCGACCCGGTTGCCTTCCGGCGGAACGATTCTGGCGATCTCCGAGCCGTCGCTGGCCAGAATGGTCGAGACCTGGTTGGTGCGGATGTCGCCCGGCTTGGGGATGTCGACGATGACGTACGCCATGGCGAAGGTCACGAGCGGCAACAGCACCAGCACCGCCGCCGCGAGGTAGGACGCCCGTCGCACCCACCGCCAGTTGACCCGCTCCACCCAACTCGAGCCGGGACCCGGCGAACGCCCACGAGGTCCGCCCGGGCCGCCCCGACGGGGCGGTGGCGGGGGCCCCGACACGGACTGTCGACCGGAAAACGGCCGGTCCTGCCGGCCGTCGAGGGCCGCCTTGACCTCCGCGAGCTGATCCCGCTCGGCCTGCAGCGGCGTCGAGGGCGGGTTGTCCAACGCGGCCTTGACCTCGTCGATGGGGTCCGATCGCCGCGGGGAGCGATCGTCGGTGACGGGCGGCAGGATCGCCGTCAGCCGGTCGTCGGGCGGAACCGGACGCCGCCCGGGCGCCGGACGCCCGGGGTCGCCGGGACCGTCGGTGTTCGCATGCTTGCCGAAACGCTCAGTCTCCGACCCGTCCGAGCCGGTGGACGACTGCTCGTGGCGGCCTTCGTCATTCAATGGCGGTGCGGGCGCCGTTGCGTGCCCTGCGCGTCCCGCGGGTGCCCTTCGGTGGCCGCGTCGCGCCGAGCACGTACGACTTGACTAGGTGGTTCCAGCTGCAGGTGCGGCACACCTCCACCACGTGGACCTTGAACTCCTCGAAGCGGGTCGCCAGCAAGACCAGCTCCTCGGCCGTGCGGGCCGACCCCGACACCGCGCCCAGGTGCTCGCCGAACACCCACGACACCAGGGTGAGCTGCTCCTTGCGGCAGATCGGGCACATCACCTGGCTCGGTTTCCCGTGAAACTTCGCGGCGCGCAACAAGTACGGGTTCGCGTCACAGACCTCGGACACTCCGGTGCGACCCGAATAGACCTCGGCCAGCAGGGAGCGCCGCCGAAGCGCGTAGTCCACTACCTGTCGCTGCAGTCGCACGCCCACCAGAGTACGTCGCCATCCGCCCCACTGATACGCGGCAAGCTGATGCCCGGCGCGTTCGCCGGCCCGAGCCCGGCCCGGCTACCGCCGATTACGGTGGCGACTCCGCTGGACTTCACGAAAGATCCCGGCGCCAAGCCCGACGGGGTCGCGGCCGTGGTGCTGATCCTGCGGGGCGCCCCGGAAACCCTCGGCATCAAACCGTCCGACGTCAAGAGCACGTATCTGATCGTCGAGCCCGCCGACGACCCCACCGCGCCCGGGGCGGTGTCGCTGTCGGTGTACGTCATCGAGCGATTACGGCGGCGGTTACATCACCTTCACAGGACACGGGACCGTCAAGCGGGTGAACTACCCGTCGTCGTGACGACGGGCTGCGGGCCAACCCCGCCCACGCCGTTAACACCGGTCAAATGCCACCCCAATCGCAGGTGGTGGCGGGGCGAATGGGCGGTGTTGTGGCGAATATATCGACGCGATAGGATGACCCGAGGCGTCGGGCCGTCGTAACCGGACATGCAAAGGAGGTGGGTCGATGCTGGAGCTTGCCATCCTGGGGCTTCTCATCGAGTCGCCGATGCATGGCTACGAACTGCGTAAGCGGCTGACCGGCTTGCTCGGCGCATTCCGGGCGTTCTCGTACGGTTCGCTCTACCCGGCGTTGCGGCGCATGCAAGCCGACGGGTTGATCGCCGAGGACGCCGCCCCGACCGGCACTCCGGTGCGGCGGGCTCGCCGGGTCTACCGACTGACCGACGAGGGTCGCCGGCGCTTCAGCGAGCTGGTGGCTGACACAGGCCCGCACAACTACACCGACGACGGCTTCGGGGTACACCTGGCGTTCTTCAACCGCACTCCGGCCGAGGCCCGGATGCGGATCCTGGAGGGCCGCCGCCGTCAGGTGGAGGAACGCCGCGAAGGCCTGCGCGAAGCCGTGGCACGGGCCAGCAGCTCGTTCGACCGTTACACCCGGCAGTTGCACCAGCTCGGACTCGAGTCCAGCGAACGTGAAGTCAAATGGCTCAACGAGCTCATCGCCGCGGAGCGGGCCGCGCCTGGCCTGTCCGAACAAACGTAATCCCTGCACGAAACACACGACAGCCGAGACACCGAGGCTCAAACAGTTATGAGGTTAGGAGAACGCTCTATGACCGAGCACAACCCGTCAGGGGCGCTGACGGAGGTACGAGTCGCCATCGTCGGCGTCGGGAACTGCGCGTCCTCGCTGGTCCAGGGCGTCGAGTACTACCAGAACGCCGACGAGTCGTCGTCGGTGCCCGGCCTCATGCACGTCCGGTTCGGCCCGTACCACGTGCGCGACGTGAAGTTCGTGGCCGCGTTCGACGTGGACGCGAAGAAGGTCGGCTTCGACCTCTCGGACGCGATCTTCGCCTCGGAGAACAACACGATCAAGATCGCCGACGTGGCCCCCACCAACGTGGTGGTGCAGCGCGGCCCCACCCTCGACGGCATCGGCAAGTACTACGCCGACACCATCGAACTCTCGGACGTCGAGCCCGTCGACGTCGTGCAGGTGCTCAAGGACGCCAAGGTCGACGTCCTGGTGTCCTACCTGCCGGTGGGCTCGGAGGAGGCCGACAAGTTCTACGCCCAGTGCTGCATCGACGCCGGCGTGGCGTTCGTCAACGCGCTGCCGGTGTTCATCGCCTCCGACCCGGTGTGGGCCAAGAAGTTCGCCGACGCGGGGGTCCCGATCGTCGGTGACGACATCAAGAGCCAGGTCGGCGCCACCATCACCCACCGGGTCATGGCCAAGCTGTTCGAGGACCGCGGTGTGCAGCTGGACCGCACCATGCAGCTCAACGTAGGCGGCAACATGGACTTCCTCAACATGCTCGAGCGCGAGCGCCTGGAGTCCAAGAAAATCTCCAAGACCCAGGCCGTGACCTCCAACCTGCACCGCGAGTTCAACACCAAGGACGTTCACATCGGCCCGTCGGACCACGTCGGCTGGCTGGACGACCGCAAGTGGGCCTATGTGCGGCTGGAGGGTCGCGCCTTCGGCGACGTGCCGCTGAACCTCGAGTACAAGCTCGAGGTGTGGGACTCGCCGAACTCCGCGGGCGTCATCATCGACGCGGTGCGCGCGGCCAAGATCGCCAAGGACCGCGGCATCGGCGGCCCGGTGGTCCCGGCGTCGGCCTACCTGATGAAGAGCCCGCCGCAGCAGCTGCCCGACGACATCGCGCGCACCCAGCTCGAAGAGTTCATCATCGGGGCGTGAGCACCGCGCTTCGGCGCACCGAGCATCAGGTGGCTTTCCCGAAGCGATAGCGCATGCGATAGCACGCCGGCGTCCGGCGGCGCGAGAGCCAATTCGTCGACACGGCGCTGGGCGGTTGCTTAGCATCATCTCTCGATGAACGTTCAGCCCGCCGCGTTCCTGCGCACGACCCTGCCCCTGGACCTGTCTCGCCTCGCAGAGCTGGACAACGGCCGCTACCACTCGATCTGGCTGCCCGATCACCTGGTCAGCTTCTGGCCCGACTCCCTGTGGACCCCCGAGTTCACCGACCTCGCCGCCGCCTCCCCGTCGCCGCACCGCCACCTCGACGGGCTGGTGGTCGCGGCGGCGGCCGCGGTGCTGACCGACAACGTTCCCGTCGTCAGCGCCGTCGTCGACACGGTCCGGCGCCACCCGTGCATGCTCGCGCAGACGGCGCTGACCATCGACCACCTCGCCAAGGGGCGCTTCGTCCTCGGCCTGGGCAGCGGCGAGAGCGAGAACACGGTGCCCTACGGCTTCGACTTCGCCCGGCCGGTCGCCCGTTTCGAGGAGGCGCTGAACGTCATCCGGCTGCTGTGGGAGAGCGACGGCCCGATCGACTTCGACGGGCGGTTCTACACGCTGCGTCAAGCCCGGTTGGACACCGAACCCTACGACGGGCGGTTCCCCCCGATCTGGATCGGCGCCAGCGGCCCGCGGATGCTCGACATCGCCGGCCGCCACGCCGACGGGTGGTGGCCGGCAGGCGCCTGGACGCCGGAGCACTACGCCGAAATGCTCTCGGCGGTAAGGGCTTCCGCCGAACACGCGGGCCGTGACCCGATGGCGATCACGCCGTGCTTCATCCAGGTGTGCCTGATCGGCGCGGACGACGACGCGCTCGCCGAGATCCTGCGGGCGCCGCTGGTGCGGGCGTTCCTGCTGCAGGTCTCCGCGGAGACGTTGCGCGGCTTCGGGTTCGAGCACCCGATGGGTGAGGGCTGGCGCGGGTTCCAGGACATCGACCCCGCGACGCTGCCCCGTGAGCGGATCGTGGAGTTCCTGGACAAGGTGCAACCCGAGATGGTCCTGGCCGTCGTGCCGCACGGTACCCCGGGGCGGGTCGCCGAGATCGTCAAGACGTACGTGGACGCGGGCCTGCGGGTGCCCAAAATCCTCGACTACGGCGCCATGGCCGGCCTGAAGTACGCCGAGGCCTCGGCGGCCAACGTCCGGGCGACCGAGGACGAACTGCTGCGGCTGTGCGGGGCCGTCTCGTGAGCCTCGACGCCGCGGCGCTGCTGGAGGCCGCGCAGGCCGAGACCGGGTTGCGCGACTACGCCGACCCGACGCTGCCGCACCGCTTCGCCGTCGCCGTCGACCACCTCAACGCGCTCGGCCTGGACGCCGACGGTGCGCGCGAGGCCGCCCGGGTGTGCCATTGGCTGCTGACCTCGCGGCTGGAGTTCGTCGGGGACCGCAACCGCTATCCCGTCGGCGACGAGGTGATCGAGGCGCCGATGTTCGTCACCGGCGAACCCCGGTCGGGCACCACGCTCATGCACGCGCTGATGTCCGTCGACCCGGACGCGCGGGCGCTGCGCTTCTGGGAGGTGATGTACCCGTCGCCGCCGCCGGGACTGGCCGGCCCGGACGACCCCCGCCGCGCCCGCGCCGACGCCGACTGGCGCGAGATCAACGCCAAGCTGCCCAAGTGGCTGCACAGCCACCCCTACAACGACATGCTCGGCGACGGCCTGCCAGAGGACGAACGCACCTGGGCCTTCGACTTCCGGGTGATGACGCCGACCGCGTGGTGGCGGGTCCCGATGCAGTCGCTGGTGGCCGGGCTGCCCACCGACGCGGCCGCACAATACCGGCTACACAAGGCCATGCTGCAGCAACTGCAGTACCGGCGCCCCCGAAAACGCTGGGTTCTCAAGGGTTTTCACGGATTCCGGCTCGCGGAGCTGTTCGACACCTACCCCGACGCCCGGATCGTGTGGCTGCACCGCGACCCGGTCCAGGTCGCCGCGTCGCGCACCATGATGATGGCCGACATCGCCGAAGGCATGGTCGGCCCGATCGACCTGCACGCCGCGGCCAAGATGCACCTGGAGCTGACCCGGGCCGGCATCGCCAACACGATGGCCAATCCGCTGGTCGACGACCCGCGCATCCTGCACGCCCGCTACACCGACTTCGTCGCCCATCCGGTTGAAACGGTGCGGCGCTACTACACGTTCTGCGGCCGCGACCTGGCGGCCGGGCCCGAGGCGGCGATGCGGGACTATCTCGTAGCCAACCGCGGCGACCGCCACGGCAAGTTCACCTACTCGACGCGCCTGTTGACCGACATCGGCGAGGACCTCGACGCCCTGCACGCCGAGTTTCGGGCCTTCCGCGAACGCTTCGGCGTCGCGATCGAGAACCGGGCCTGACCCGTGCCGGCCCACGAGCGCCTGTCGGTGCACAGCGTCACCTTCTACGGCACCCCTCTGGCCGAGCTGGAGTCGCACTGGCGGACGCTCGGGGTGTCGCGGCTGAGCGTCCTGGACGACCAGCTGCTCGATCCGTTGTTCCCAACCCTGCTGCAGCGCAACGGCTACACGGTCGAGGCGGTCTGCCACGTCTTCGCGGGCGGCAGCCTGGCCGCCGACCCGCGGGCCGCGCAGGACGCGCTGTGCGCCGTGATCGACGCCGCCGCGGGCGTGGGGGCCCGCACCGTCTACCTGCTCACCGGGGGCCGCGGCGGGCTCAGCTGGACCCAAGCGGCCCGACGCTTTTCGGACATGGTCGCGCCCTGCGTCGCACGGGCGCGGGCGGCCGGGGTGGCGCTGGCGATCGAGAACGCCTCCAGCCTGTACGCCGACATCCACCTCGTCCACACGCTGCGCGACACCGTTACCCTGGCCGAGATGGCCGGGCTGGGCATCTGCATCGACGTGTTCCACTGCTGGGCGGAAGGCGATTTCGAGGCGATGGTGCGGCGGGCGCTGCCGCGCGCCGCGCTCGTCCAACTCAGCGACTACGTGCTCGGCGACCGGTCGCTGCCGGCCCGCGCCGTCCCCGGCGACGGCACGATCCCCCTCGAGGCGTTCCTCACCGACGTTCTGGCCGCCGGTTATCGGCACGGCTTCGACCTGGAACTCATCGGCCCGCGCATCGAGGCCGAGGGCCGGCTCGGATCCGCCTGGCGCGCATGCGATGTCGTCGGCGCGATGCTCGACAGACTGGGGGCATGACAATGGCCTACGGTGACGGCCCCGACGACGCGGCGCTGCGGGCGGCGTGGACCGAATTCTGCGCCGCGCTGCAGCGCGCCGGCGAACGGGTCTTCAAAGACGCCAACCCCGCCTCGGGGGTGCAGCGTGCCGACGCGTTCCGCTTCCTCACCCAGAACCTGGGCCAGGCCTTCGACCTGGCGCTGGAGACCCGCGACACCCGTTACCCGGTGCTGCACACGTTCTGCGGCCCGACCCGCAAGCTCGGCGGCGACTGCGCCGACTTCACCTACCAGCAAGCCTGGATCGACGGCGAATCGACCTACCTGCTCACCGGCACCCGCGGCACGTCGCGGTTCTTCAACGTCACCGTCCAGGGACCCCGCACGCCCGGGCCGGGCGTGCTGCACGAGCCCTTCGGCGACACACCGGAAGCCAACCTGCTCGGCCATCGGCTCCACGTCGAGGACGACGGGACGTTCGAGCTCTACATCGGCGGGCCGCAACGCGGCCCGAACTGGCTGCCCACCACGCCGGGATCGCGAAAACTGTTCATCCGACAGGGCTTCGACCGGTGGGACGAGGTGCCGGCGCGGATGCGCATCGAGCGCGTCGACATGACCTGCCCCAAGCCGCTGCCCACGCCCGCGGGCATGGCCGAGGCGATGGGCTGGGCCGGTGACTTCGTCACCGGCCTGATGTCCGACTGGCCCGAGTTCCCCTTCACCCACGGCGGCGTCGACGCCGGGCATCCCAACGCCTTCCCCCGCGTCGGGGCCACCGAGGCCGACGGCAGGCGCGGCCGGGCCGCGACCAACATGTACTGGGAGCTCGCCCCCGACGAGGCGCTGATCGTCGAGTTCGACGCCCACGACGGGCTGTGGATGTTCACCAACATGGGCGTTTTCTTCAACAGCATGGACTACCTGTACCGCCCGGTCAGCTACACGCCGAGCCGCACCACCGTCGACCGCGACGGGCGCATCCGCCTCGTGCTGGCCCACCGCGATCCCGGCGTGCACAACTGGCTGGACACCCAGGGCTTCGAGCGCGGCAACCTGACCTACCGGCACATGCTCGAGGGCGAGCCTGTCGTGCTCAGTACCCGCGTGGTCGAGTACGACGAGCTGGGCGACGCTCTGCCCCCAGACGCTGCCATGGTGACTCCGGCGGAACGCATCGCCGCGATGTGGGAACGGTTCCACGGTGTTCGCCGTCGTTACCTACTCTAGGGCGGCGGCGTCGGGGTCGGGCGTGCTCGTGGCGGCGTGGCGGTGAATTCCAGCCGGTCGCGACGATCGCAGGATTGAACGAGAAGACGAAACACGTTGCTCTTCAACGGAAACGCAAATGTGGAGATGGCCGGTCTGTGATCGGGTCAGGCGGCGATACTGCACCGCCGAATGCACTGTTGACGCCCGGGTCCTCGGGATCGGGCAATAGCAAATCATGCGGTAGCAAGACGCCGTGCCGCAGGTGATCATCACCGAACAGGGCCGAGGTGCCTCACCTAAAAGTGAGCGCGAAGCGGTCGCTGGTGCCTCACACATAGTGAGCGCGTGGAGGGCTTGCACTACTTCGCCTTGGCCAATCGGTTGATTGACGGTTGTAATGCTTGCAGGTCGATGTGGCGGGCGCCGGCTAGGGCCTTGGTCTTGGTCTTGGCCAGGTCCAGCAGCTGCATTTGGATGGCGTTGATCTGCCGGGTCAGATCGGCCGGGTTGATGCCTTCGATCCGGGCAGCGACGTTCGCGAGTTGTTGGTTGTCAAGCACTCCCGATGCCTGCAGACGCTGCCACGGGGTGGCCGGCTTGTCGTAGATGCGCTTGCGGCGACCAGCTGCGGTGGTGGTGTAGCCGAG
>NZ_JBYCLG010000325.1:0-9046 GCF_057473785.1 Mycobacterium sp. TH-M103 | reverse complement strand
CCCATGTCGCGGGCGGTCAGCAGCGAGTCGCAGTCGAGCGGGACCCTCTTCTGCCGGCGGGTGGCCTCGGCGATCGGCACGTAGTCGACCGTCGGGGGGTTGAGCGCCACCATCACGCCGCGCTGGCCTTCCTCGAGGGCACGCACGGCGGCCGCCCCGAAACGCAGGCCGAGCAGGCGGTCGAACGAGGTGGGCGATCCACCCCGCAGCAGGTGGCCGAGCACGACCGTGCGCGCTTCCCGCCCGGTCATCCGCTGCAGTTCGGCAGCCACTTTGGTGCCGATGCCGCCGAGCCGTTCGGCCTGCCCCAGCGACTTGCCCAGGATCGACACCTCCCCGCCGACCGGCCGGGCGCCCTCGGCGACGCAGACGATGGAGAACTTCGCGCCGTGCCGCTCGCGGTCGGCGATCAACGCCGCCACCGGTTCGAGACTGAACGGGATCTCGGGGATGAGGATCGCGTGCACCCCCGACGCCATGCCGGCGTTCAGCGCGATCCATCCCGCGTAGCGGCCCATCACCTCCACCACGATGATTCGGCCATGCGAGGTGGCGGTGGTGAACAGCCGGTCGATGCACTGCGACGCGAAGTCCACGGCGGAGTCGAAGCCGAATGTCGTCGTCGTCTTGTCCAGGTCGTTGTCGATGGTCTTGGGCACGCCGACCAGGCGCAGCCCGGCCTCGTGCAGGTGGTGGCCGGTCGCCATCGTGCCGTCACCGCCGACGGTGATCAACGCGTCGATCCGGTGCTCCTTGAAGCGTCCGAGCAGCTCCGGCGTGCGGTCCACCTCGACCCAGGCGCCGCCCTGTTGCACCGGATAGGCGGTCGGGTTCCCGCGATTGGTGGTGCCGATGATCGTGCCGCCCTGGTGGATGATGCCGCGCACCCGGTCGCGGGTCAGCTCGATCAGCCCGCCCTCGGAACCGTCCCCGCGATAGTCGTCCGGGGAAAGCAATCCGTTGAAGCCGTCGCGGATTCCGACGACCTCCCAGCCACGGTTGCGGGCGGCCAGCGTGGCCGCGTGGATCACCGCGTTGAGTCCCGGCGCGTCGCCGCCGCCGGTGCTCAGGGCGATCCGCTCGATGCCTTCCATCACGCGGTCCCCGGCGGCTGACGGTAGAGCGCGGCGCCGGCGGTGACCCCGGCGCCCGCGGCGACGAACAGGACCCGCGTCCCCGCCGCGAGCCGCCCGGCCTGCCCCTCGAACGCGGCGGCCAACGCGGCGGTGTGCATGCGCTCGTCGTCGGCGACGGCGATGCGCTCCTGCGGAAACCCGAGCCGCTCGCCCAGCGCGGCGCGAAACCCGGGCCGAGGCGGGGCGGCGACGATCAGGTCGAGGTCCGCCGGCTCCACCGATTCGGCGTCCAGGCACCGGCGCGCCGCCCGGGCCGCGACGGTGGCGAATTCCTCGTCCATCCCCGCCGACTGCCCGAACCGGAGCACGTTGCGGGCATCAGCGAAACCCACCGTCGCCGAGAACGTTCCGTCGTCCTCCGCCGAATTCACCCACGACACGCGGCCCAGGCCGTAGTCCTTGTCGGACCACCCGCACAACACCGCCGCCCCGGCCGCCGAGAACGGGAAGTGCTCGCTGAGGCCGTGACCCGGGTCGGCGTCGCTGGCCACGACGATCGCGTGGCGGATGCTGCGCGCCCGCAGGAACCCGTCGACGATCTGCAGCGCGGTGAGCACTCCGCAGGCCCCGTTGGCGATGTCGAAGGAGAACGTGCCGTGCCCGCCGGCGTGCGGCTCCTCGGGGTTGGCCCCGATGTCGTCCTGGATCAGCGCCGCCAGCGCCGGTTCGCCCAGGTTGCGGTCGCGGTAGATCCCCGCGTTGACCACCAGGTCCAGTTCGGCCGCGTCGCAGCCCGCCCCCTTCAGGCAGTCCTTCGCCGCGGCGACGGCCAGGTGCAGGGCGCTGTGCCGATGCCGCCACCCGCCCACACCGTGGGGGCGAGTGACCTCGACGCGGTCAATCGTTGTGCCCATAGCGGCTCACCACCTCCTCGTCCAGGGTCAACAGGACCACCCCGATCTCCAGTCCCGATGCCAGCGCGATCAACGCGATCGTCTCGCCGGGCGCGATGTGTCCGGCCTCCAGCTCCTCGACCAGGGCCACGGTATGCGTCGTCGACGCCGTGTTGCCGTACCGATCGACGGTGATCACCGCGTCGTGGCGGGGCGCGTCGCCGAAGGACTCCGACATCCGCGCCATCCCCTTGCGGATGGCCCGCGCCGAGGTCTGATGGGTGATCACATGGTCGATGTCGTGGATCGAGATCCCCGCCGTGTCAAGGACTTCCTGCAGCAGCACCGGGGTGTTGTCCATGGCCGCCCGATGGATCGCGCGGGCGTCGGTGAACATCCGCGCCCCCGGGTCGTGACCGCGCGGGTAGGCCAGACAGAGCCTGCTGTAGTCGGCGACCGTGGTGAACCCCGCGAGGCTGATGCCGGCCGAGCCGGCGGGCGCCCGCTCCAGCACCAGCGCGGCACCGGCGTCACCGAGGGTCAGCGAGGCGAGTTCCTTGCTCATGATGTTGCGGATGTGCCGGGCCGCGTTGTGACCGAGCTGGGAGATGTACTCGCCGCTGACGACGAGGGCGCGCTCGACGATGCCCTGCCGGATCCAGTTGTTGACGATGGTGACCCCGGTGAGCATCCCGGCGCAGGCGTTGGACACGTCGAACGTCATCGCGTGGTGCGCCCCGATCCCGCGGGCCACCGCGCTGCTCATCGAGGGCTCCAGCCATTGGGTCAGACCCCCGCGGAATTTGGTGATGCTGCAGTTGACCACCACGTCGAGCGAGGCCGGGTCCATCCCCGCGGTGGCGAGCGCGTTGCGCGCTGCCGCGGTGGCCAGCGTGTAGGAGTCCTCGTCGCCGACCGAGACGCGGCGTTCACGGATCCCGGTCAACCGCTCCAGGTCGATGTGGGTGTGGTGGCGGGTGGTCGCCATCAACTCTTCGGTGGTGAGGTGGGTTTCGGGCAGATGCCGACCGGCCCCCGCCAGCCGGGCGACGAACCGGGACCCTTCGCCGGGGGCCTCCATGACCAGCCAGTGCCGAGTCATCGGCGCTCCTCTCTCCCGGTTCCGAACGTGAGGACCTCGGTGACCGGACGCCGCCCGGTGCGTTCGGCGCGCCGGCCGTCCGACGGTGAGCGCCCGATGCGGACCAGCAGCTGCGGCTGTCCCGCGGTCCCGACGATCTTCGCCATCACGGTGCGGCTCGCCGCGACCTCGGTCAGGTGGGTCAACGTGCAGGTTGCCAGGCCGGCCACGGTGCACTCGAGCAACACCGCCGAGAGCGCTTCGCCGCAGCGCAACACCTCGGGGCGGGCGTCCCCCTGGGGGGTGGATAGCACCACGATCTTCGAGCGGTCGTGGTCGACCGCGGCGCGGCGCCCGGACCCGCCCGCCGGCGGAAAGGAGCGGGCGACGTCGACGCGGTCGGCGTCGGAAGCGGACACCAGCGCGCTTTCGGGAACATGCGTGGCATCCGATTCGAATGGCGATGTCCACCAGCGCAATTCGGACACATAGGTGGTGTCGTAACGGCGCAGCGTCTCCTCGAGCGCGGACTCCTCGGCCAACCGGGGGCGCTGCTCGTCGGCCACCACGTCCAGCAGCACGTCGTAGGGTGCCACCGAGCGGCGCAGCGCGGCATGCGCGGCCGGCCAGCCGGGCGGCGGGTCGAACGGCAGCCGGTCGGTGCGGCGCCGCAGGATCGCGTCCGCCCGCAACCGGTCCGCCCGGGTGACCGTGTCCATCGGGCGAAACCGCACAGCGGCGAGATGGTCGGGCTCGCCCGGCTCGGGGAGCCGTTCGGTGTCGGCGGCCCAGCCGGCGGCGGCCATGGCCACCCGCAGGTGATCGAGTACCGCGCCACAGCTCAATATCAGCTCCCGGCCGGTGCGGTCGGTCGCCGGCATCGACTGCCGGGGATCGGCCCACAGGTGCAGGGTCGCGTCCTCGAAGACCCACCGCCAGGGCTGGCTGTTGTGCAGCGACGGTGCGCGACACGCGAGCGCCACTGCGTCGCGGATCGCCTCGGGTGTAGGCACTTTCACCCTCCTGTCATCACCGCGCGCGCCGTGGGGGCGTTGCCTGCTGCCAGATGCCGCGGGCCTGTGCCAGCACCTGCTCGACGGGCCGGGACGTGTCGATGCGGTGGGCGTCGTCCCAGCCGGCATCGCGCGCGGCCAGTGCCGCGGCGATCTCCGTGGTCACCTCCGAGTTGCCCGGGCGCCGGGTCGTGATCCGGTCGGCCGCCAGGCCGGTCGTCGACGAGCACATGAGTTCGACGATCGCCGAATGCGTTTCGTCGGCAAGGCGGTAAGCGTGCTCACGCATCCGCGGGTCGCGCCAGGTGCCGTCCAGGATCACCGACCGGCCGTTGCCCAGCGACTCCCGGGCCCGCCGCAGGACCACGTTGTAGACCGTCGCAACGTTTTCCGGGCTGTACAGCCCGGTGTCCAGGACGCCGGAATCGCCGGCGATGACGTCGGCCTCGCGCAGTTCGCGCCGGATGTCGTCGGTCGAGATCACCTGGGCGCCGAAGGCTTCGGAAAGCCCGTGCGCCAGAGTGGACTTGCCGGTGCCCGGATTGCCGCCGACGAGCGCCAGCCGAACGGTGCCGCTGCGCAGGTGCCGGCCCGCGATGTCCAGATGTCGGGCGGCTTCGGCGGCGGCCCCCGGTTTGCCCTGGGTGAACCGCAGGCATTCGACCTTCGCGCGGACGACGGCGCGGTAGGCGACGTAGAAGTCCCGCAGCGCCTCCGGCGCGGTGTCCGCCGCGTGCGCGGCGTAGCGGTCCAGGAAGTAGGCCCCGAAATCTTCGCGGCCGAGGAACTCCAGATCCATTGCGAGGAAGGCGGCGTCGTCGATGCGGTCGACGTAGCGCAGTTCGTCGTCGAACTCGAGGCAGTCCAGCAGCGCCGGCCGCCCGACCGCGTAGAAGATGTCGTCGGCGAGCAGGTCGCCGTGCCCGTCGACGATGCGCCCCGCCGCGACGCGGTCGGCGAACAGGGGACCCCGCCCCGTGACGAATTCCTCGGCGAGGTGCCGCAGCCGGGCCACCTCCCCCGGCGCAACACCGGGAACCGGCAACCCCGCGTAGCGGTCGAGTTCCGTCAGGTTCTCGGCCCAGCGCCGGCCGATCGCCCCGGCATCGCCCTGGGCGTCGATCAGCGGGCCGCGCTCGGCAAGGGCGTGGAATCCGGCCAGGGTCGCGGCTACGGCGTCCAGCACGCCGCGGACGGCGTCGTCCGGGCCGCGGGCCACCAGCGACGCCAGCCGGTCCTCGTCGCGGTAACGGCGCATGACGACGACCGGTTCCGCCGGCCCGCCGGCGGGGTCGCTGAGGTGGGCGACGCCGAGGTAACTCTGTGGCGACAGGCGGCTGTTCAACTCGACTTCCCGGGCGCAGGCGCGCTCGCGCCGTTCCGGTGTCCGGAAGTCGAGGAAGTCGGTCAGCACCGGCTTCTTGGCCTTGAAGGCGCGGTCACCGGCCAGCACGACCACACCCGTATGGGTCTCCCGCACCTCGACGTAGGGCACCGCGGTCGTCATCGCCGGCGCGGCAGTGGTCGCCGTACCCATGACCTCAACGCGACCGCGCGACGATCACGGGCATGCGGACCGAGTGCAGGACGGCGTTGCTGACCGACCCCAGCAGCATGCCGGTCAGCCCGCCCCGACCGTGGCTGCCCACGACGACTAGCTGGGCGCCCTCCGCCTTCTCGATCAATTGCCTTGCCGGACGGTCACATTCGACGAGCCGGTGCACCGTGACATCGGGGTAGCGCTCCTGCCAGCCCGCCAACCGTTCGGCGAGGCTGAGCTCGGCCTCCTCCTTGACCGCCGCCCAGTCCACCCCCGGCAGTTCGTACACCTGGACGTCGCTCCACGCGTGCAGGGCCTGCAGGTCCACGCCGCGCCGGGACGCTTCGTCGAAGGCGATCGTCACGGCGAGCTCCGAGGCCGGCGAACCGTCGACGCCCACCAGCACCGGGGCCTGCCCGGGATGGGGCATCAGCGGGTCCTCGTCGCGGACCACCGCGACGGGGCAGTGCGCGCTGCGCACCACGTTCGAGCTGACCGAGCCCAGCAGCGCCCGCGCCACCGTGCCGCGCCCGTGGCTGCCCACGACGAGCAGCTCCGCGTCTTCGGACATGTCCACCAGCGTCGGCACCGGCGGCGAGCACCTGAGCTCGCCGGACACGGCGACCCTGCGGTCGGCGGGCACGGCGTCCTCGGCGATCTTGAGCGCCTGCTCGAGGACCCGACGGCCCTCCCCCTCCTCCCAGGCCGACACACCCGACGACAGCGGAAACTGCGGGTACATCGGCACGGCGGCGTTCACCATGTGCACGACGGTCAGCGGGACCTGTCGCAGCGCCGCCTCACGCGCCGCCCAGCAGACGGCGGCGTTGGACGCGGGCGATCCGTCGACACCGGCGAGGATCCCGTATCGGTTGGCGGGTCCGGACATGTCGTACTCCCCTCGGTCAGTGAAAACGCTATGGCGGGAAGGGCCGTCGGGCATGAGGCTTTAGTCCTCAACCGCGTGGACAAGGGGCCCCGATCGGCTCGCACGGGTTCGATCGGGGTCCCCGCTGTGGCATCGTCACACAGGTGACCGAATGGCCCGCCACCATCGACCGGCGCTACCACGACGCGGTGATCTTCGACCTCGGCTGCATGGTCGCCGAGGCCGGAGACGGCGCGGTGGAGGTCTGCGATTCCACCGTGCCGCTGCTGCGCCGGCTGCGCGAAGTCGGCGCCGCCACCGCCGTGTGCTCGACCACCCGCGAGTGCGCACCGGCGTTGCGCGCCGCCGGCGTCGCCGAACTCGTCGACGTTCTGATCGACGACGACCTCGGCGGAAAGGACCTGCGGACGATACTGACCGAAATGGCCGGCCGCCTGGGCGTCCGGCCCGTCCGCTGCGTGGTGATCGGGCGCGACGCCGACGGGGCGCGGGCCGGCCGGGACGGCGGCTTCGGCCTGGTCCTCGGCCTGCAGCGCAACGGCGACGCCGACGAACTGCTGGAAGCCGGCGCCGACACCGTCGTCGCCGACCTCGCCGAGATCTCGGTGCGGCGCGGCGGCACGGACATGGCCGCCATCGCCGACGCGCTGCAGGTCTACAACCAGCTCAAGGAACTGGTCGCGACCCGCCGGCCCGCGGTGTTCCTCGACTTCGACGGCACGCTGTCCGAGATCGTCGCCCGGCCGGAGGCGGCGACACCGGTCGACGGCGCCGCCGACGCGTTGCGTGCGCTGACCGCACAGTGCCCCGTCGCGGTGATCAGCGGCCGGGACCTGGCAGACGTGCGCGGCCGCGTCGGCGTCGACGGGTTGTGGTACGCGGGCAGCCACGGCTTCGAACTGTCCGCACCGGACGGCACCCACCACGAGAACCCCGACGCCGCCGACGTCATCGACGAGCTGGCGGACGCGGCCACCCGGCTGGTGGAGACGCTCGGTCACGTATCCGGGGTCATGGTCGAGCACAAGCGTTTTGCCGTCGCGGTCCACTACCGCAATGCCGATCCCGCGGACATCGACCGGGTCATCGCGGCGGTTCGCCGACTCGGCCGGTCCGAAGGTTTCCGGGTCACGTCCGGCCGCAAGGTCATCGAGCTACGCCCGGACATCGACTGGAACAAGGGCGCGACGCTGGATTGGCTCCTGCGACGCATCGACGGACACGGCGACGGACTCGACGGCGCCGCCGGCCCCGACGCGGTGTTGCCGATCTACATCGGCGACGACATCACCGACGAGGACGCCTTCGACGCGCTGCAATTCGACGGCGTGGGAATCGTGGTGCGCCACGACGAGAACGGCGATCGACCGTCGGCGGCGTTGTTCAGCCTCGAAAACCCCATGGCCGTCTGCGAATTCCTGCGGCGGCTGGCCGCAGATCTGCTGCAGAACGCCGCAGCCGAGGCCGACGATCCGTGGCAGCTCGTCTACGAGGGCTACGACCCCGGCAGCGAGCGACTGCGCGAGGCGCTGTGCACCGTCGGCAACGGCTACGTCGCCACCCGCGGTTGCGCTCCGGAGGCGGCCGCGTCCGAATCGCACTATCCGGGCACCTACGCCGCCGGCGTGTACAACCAGCTGGGCGACGTGGTGGCAGGCCGTGCAATCGAGAACGAAAGCCTGGTCAACCTGCCCAATTGGCTGGCGCTGACCTTCCGCATCAACGGCAGCACGTGGTTTCACATCGACGCCGTCGCGGTGCTCTCCTACCGGCAGACATTCGACCTGCGGCACGCGACGCTGACGCGCACGCTGCGATTCCGGGATGACGCCGGCCAGATATCCACGCTGACCCAGCAGCGGTTCGCCTCCATGCACGAACCCCACCTGCTCGCCATGCGGACCACACTCGGCGCCGAGAACTGGTCGGGTACAGTGGAATTCCGGTCACTGCTGGACGGAGCCGTGGGCAACACCATGGTCGAGCGCTACCGGTCGTTGTCGAGCACCCACCTGAGCGGGGCGGCGATCGACGAGATCGGCTCCGGCTCGGTGATACTGCGCACCGAGACCTCGCAGTCGCGGATCGCGATCGCGGTGGCCGCACGCAGCACCGTCTGGGGCGAGGACGGCCTCGCCGACGCGCAGTACACGGCCGTGCGCGAATCAAACCGCGGTGGTCACGACATCCGGGTCGCGCTGTCGGCGGGGCAGTCGCTGACGTGCGAGAAGGTCGTGACCATCTTCACCGGCCGGGACGCCGCCATCTCCGAGCCGGCCGCCAGCGCCCGGCAGTACCTCGAGGCGGCCGGTCGATACGCCGAGCTGCACGAACAGCACGCCCGGGCGTGGGCCCGGCTGTGGGAGCAATGCAACATCGGACTGAGCGACAACGTCGTGGCGGTGCGGGTGCTGCGGCTGCATCTGGTGCACCTGCTGCAGACCCTGTCCCCGCACACCGCCGAACTCGACGCCGGAGTGCCGGCCCGCGGGCTGCACGGGGAGGCCTACCGGGGGCACGTCTTCTGGGACTCGCTGTTCGTCTCCCCGGTGCT
>NZ_JBYCLG010000324.1:0-36117 GCF_057473785.1 Mycobacterium sp. TH-M103 | reverse complement strand
TCGGACATGATCAGATCCTCCAAGAGAGCTCGGAGAACCCGTCGGATGTCGTCTGATCGACACACCGATCTCTATCGCGAAGTCAGACGCAAAACAGCTATTGGCGCTGTCCAGCCAGGTCGCCGCCGCAGCGTCCCCCCACACCAGTCGCGCACGAGCAATGACGTGTTCAAGATCGATCAACAGCGGTGCGGCAGTGGGTCCGGGCCGCTCCTCGCCTGTCATCCACCGCGACGGCTGTGAACGATTCACCCGACAATCGCCGCCAACTGCGCCCCGCCGATGATGTCGGCCAGATACCGTACCCGCGAGGCCGCCAACGGATCATCGGCCCCCATTCTGGTTTGCTTCCGCGCTGTCTTTCGTGCCGTGATCGCCATGCCAGCAGTTTGCCCAACATTATCGTTGGGAGCTATCCCGGTAAGCGGTGGCCTGGCCGATGCGTCAGCGCAGCCGACAACACCGCTACGCCACGTCGCATATTCCGCCGACCCGGCCACGCAGAGAATAAGACGCTGGGCCGCAAGTTCCGGTTTCGCCCGACCACGCATCAACCAGTTGGCTACACAGTTCTTCCGCAGTTGGACGCAGGTCAACGCAGGCTCACCAGCTCTTGCCGACCGCCGGGTCGTCGTCGCCTTGCAGCGTGTGCGCCGCCTCGAACAGCAGGGCGTGCACGAACGCCTGCGGCAGGTTGCCCCGCAGCTGGCGCTGGGCGACGTCGTACTCCTCGCTGAACAGACCCGGGACCGAAGGCGCCGCGGTTGCGCTCGAACCAGCGCGCGGCCGCCACCCGGTTGCCGCATTGGTGCTCGGCCAGGCACATCAGGAAGCCGCACAACAGGAAAGCCCCCTCCTGCTGGCCCAGCGGTTGCTCGTCGGGCCGGAACCGGTACACGTAGCCGTGCCGGCTCAGGTCCGGTGCGCACCGCGTCCAGCGTCGCGGTGGTGCGCGGATCGGTGACGGGAATGGCGCTCCGGATCGACGGGATGAGCAGCGCCGAGTCGACGCGCGCATCCCCCGGCGCGCGCTGCTACCTCCCGCTGGGATGCAGGCAGTCCGACGCGGTGTCGGTGATCAACAGGTCGGCCAGATGCTGCCATTCGGCGCCCACGTGCGCCGGTGCCATGTCCCCGATGGCGCGCAGCCCCGCCGCACCCCGCCGCACAGGTCAGCCGGGAGTGGGCCCAGCGCTGCTGGTCCAGCTCCCAGATGCCGATGTCGGGCTCGCGGCACAGGTCCTTGATGGTCTGCACCAACGACTGCACCGCCTTCCATTGCAGGCTGTCGAGATAGTCCAGGCGGGCGGCGGCCCCCAGCAACAACAGGGCCCCGCCGCAGGCGTCGAGCTGGAACTGGTCGCCGACCCGGTTACCGGTCATGACGGTGGCGCCGGGGTGGCCCGGCAGGTCCAGGTGCTGCACGCGGGGCACCTGACCGCCCGTGACTGTGTAGGCCGGCTTGAGCTGCGGACCGTCGGCGAGCACGCGCTCGCTGACGAAGCGCACCGCGTCGTCGAGCAGGGGGTGGCACCGGCGGAGGCCACGGCCTGCCCGGCGTAGCACTGATCACGAATCCAGCAGTAGCGGTAGTCGTAGTTGCGGCCCTGCTGGGCGCGTTCCGGCAGCGACATGGTGGCCGCGGCGGCCATCCCGCCGCCGCTGGAGGCCAACCCGCGCAGCACCGCGTAGGCGCTCTGGGAATCGGCGTCGGCCACGGTGCCGGTGGTCTCGGGAACCGCTTCGCGCCAAGCGATTTGGTCCTGCGCCAGCAGTCGTTGGGTCGTGGCACGTCGGCGGGGAGCTCGTGATCGGAGATCTCGAGGACCAGGTCGTGATCGCGCCCGGGTTCCACGCAGATGGCCGTCCGCAGCGAGCCGTCGTCGCAGACCTTGGCATCACCGGCCCCGAGCCAGCGGAAGCGCAGCGGGCCCGATCGCCCGGTCCAGATCCCGTCGTCGAGCGACAGCTCGCACATCGGCTCCGAGCCGAAATTCGCGCGGGCGTCGAGCCTGACCTGTATCCACATCGGCCGGTCGATCGCCCGGCGCGGCGCAGCACCACCGGAACGGTCGCGATCTGGCGGTCACGATGAGTACCATCCCAGCGCGGAAGGCGCATCCAGGTGCACTCGCCGCGGGGGCCTATCACCACGCCGCGCTCGCCGTCGGCCAGTAGGGCGTACTCGCGGAGTACCTCCGGAGAGAAAAACTCGGCGATGGGGGCGATGGGAGGGTCGTCGGTCATAGTCGCCTTTCACTGCAGACCCGTGCATACCGCCGTCACCGGGGTGTACCCGGTTTGCTCGCGGCTAGACGTTCGCGGTGACCAGACCCCCTGTTGCCGGAATCGGGCGCCGATTGCGGGGCCACGACGAGCACACCGGCCGGCCCGGGGCGACAATACGTGGGGACCGAGGAGACCACGACTTCGTGAGGACGGTGGACGGTGAGCAATCAAGAGGGAATCGGCGTGCTGAAACTTGAATGCCCGCAAGGTCATCCCGTCGGCAGGATCCTCAGGGACGCTCCGCATCAGTCGGTCCAGTACGACCCGGGCGCCGCAGTGGGGCCACGCCGGTTCTGGCCGGACGAGGACGACCAGCCACGGTTCGCCGTCCACTGCCGGTTCTGCGACCGGCCGGTGGGCGAGGCCACGGCCACGTTGCAGTCCACGCTGGCCAAGCTGCTCAACGACACGACCCAGGGCGCCGCCGTCGCGACGCTGCCGTACCTGTAGACCGGCCGCCGGACCCCGCCCCACATACTGTAAGAACTACAGTATCTCCACCGCGCCGCGCGCTGACGCGACGACGCGGTCGCCGACGTCGAAGGAGTCCCGTGACGCAGCAGCCCCCGCCCCCGCACGGCAGCCCGCGCCCACCCGAGGGGGACTGGCTGGGCACGCCGTACCTGACGTTGCAGCGGCAGGGGCCGATCGCGGTGTGCACGATCGACCGCCCGGACGCCCGCAACGCCCTGACCCCGGCGATGTACTTCGGAATCCGTTATGCCGTCGGCCGTCTCAACGAGGACCCGGATCTGGCCGGGCTGCTGATCACCGGAACCGGTGACGTGTTCGCGCCCGGCGGCGACATGGGCGGCGGGGCCGGCGGCGCCGACGCCTGGATCACCTTCGGCGCCGCGCTGGGCATGGACGTCACGCCGTTCGACGCGGTGCGGACCTCGGCCAAGCCGATCGTCTCGGCGGTCAACGGGCTGTGCCAGGGCGGCGGCTTCCAGATCGCGCTGTGCAGCGACCTGTCGGTGGTCAGCGAACGGGCGACCTTCCGCGTGCCCGAGTTGTTCCGCGGCTACGCCGACACCTACTACAGCCAGATGCTGGCACGGCTGGTCGGCCGGTGCGCACCCGCGACCTGATGTTCACCGGGCGGGTGCTCAGCGCGGCCGAGGCCTACGACTGGGGCCTGGTCAGCCGGGTCGTGCCGCACGAGAGCCTGCTCGCGGAGGCGCGCGATGTGCTGGCCCAGGTGTGCCGCACCGCCCCGCGGGCCCGTGGGGTCATCAAGTCCAGCATCGACAACTACCTGGGCCTGTACGACCGCATCGGCATGACCGCCAGCCTGAGCGACGCCGAGGCGCGGGAGGGTTTCCGCGCCTTCAAGGAGCGCCGCTCACCGGACTGGGTGCATCCGCAGCTGCGCGTCGAGGGACGCCTGTAGGCGCCCGGCGGTCACACCTTCCTGGCGCGGTCCGCCCAATATGGTTCCCGCAGTGCGGTTTTGAGGATCTTTCCGCTGGCGTTGCGGGGGAGCTCCGCCACGAAGTCGACGGTACGCGGGCACTTGTAGCCGGCCAGGTGCTCACGGCAGAACGCGATGACATCCTCGGGGCCGATCTCGCCGGCGGCCACGACGATCGCCTTGACCGACTCGCCCCAACGGTCGTCGGGCACCCCGATGACGGCGGCGTCGGCGACGGCGGGATGCTTGATCAGCACGCTTTCCACCTCGGGCCCGTAGACGTTCTCCCCGCCGGTGATCACCATGTCTTTCAGCCGGTCCTCGACGTAGACGTAGTCCTCGGCGTCGAGGCGCCCCACGTCGCCGGTGCGCACCCACTCGTCGGCGGTGATCGTCTCGGCCGTTGCCTCCGGGCGGTTCAGGTAGCCGCTCATGTTCTGGTTGCTGCGCACCCAGATCTCGCCCGGCCGGCCCGCCGGCACCTGACGCCCCGTTTCGGGATCGACGATCTGAATTTCGGTTCCCAGCACCGCTTTTCCGGCCGAGAGCTGCAAATGGGGCCGGGTGTCGTCGCGATGGTCGGCGTCGCCGAGCGCCGTGACCGCCCCGCACAGTTCCGTCTGCCCGTACACCTGGACGAATTGCGTCTCGGGCCAGGCCGCGAGCGCCCGGTGCAGCAGGGGCAGCGGCATCGGGGCGGCGCCGTACACGATGTAGCGCAGCCCCGAGATGGCGTCGACGGCCGCCTCGCCGCCGTCGAGGAACCTGGCGATCACCGGTGGCACGAAGAACGCGTGCGTCGCGCCGGCGCGCACCGCCCCGGCCAGCGCCGCGGCGTCGGGCTCGCGGGTCATGATCGTCGGGGCCCCGGGCCGGATGCCGAACAGGGCATACCCGATCCCGCCCACGTGGAACAGGGGCATGCACACCAGGTTCGCGTCGCCCTCGCCGAACGGAAACGCCGGTGCGAGGTTCGCCGCGTGGTTGACCAGCGCGCGCTGGCTGAGCACCACGCCCTTGGGGCGCCCGGTGGTGCCCGAGCTGTAGATCACCAGCGCGGTGTCGTCGCCGGTGACCTCGGCGTCGGTGTCCTCGGGAGATGCTGCGGCGAGCAATGATTCGTACTCGTCGTCGTCGCCGCCGCCGTCGCCGCCGACCACGACGATGCGCCGCAGGCCCGCGACGTGCGCGGCGGCCGCCTGCGCCGCGGGATGCAGTTCGGCGCCGACGAAAAGCATTCGCGCCCCGCTGTCTTCGAGCACATGCGCCAGTTCCGCACCGGCCAGGCGCCAGTTCACCACGGTGGTGACCGCGCCGATCGATGCGGCCGCGAACAGGGTTTCCAGGCAGGCGGGGTGGTTCTTGTCCAGGAACGCCACGCACTGGCCGCGGCGGACACCGGCGGCGCGCAGCGCTCCGGCCGCCCGCCGGATCCGCGCCGCCCAGCCGGCCCAGGTCCACTGCTGTTCGCCGTAGCGAATCGCAATGCCGTCGGGGCGTTGCCGTGCGTGTTGCTCGACGAATCCGATGAGCGTGTCGGTCGTGCTGATGGTGGCGTCGGCTGCCGGCATTACCCCTCCGAGTTCGGTGTGTCCCTCCTCTGTGATACGCGGCGCGTCGCGGCCGCGGCAACTCGTCAGAGCATGGAGTCGATCATGGCCCCGCCGTCCTGGGCGGCTTGACCGGTCGCGTTATCGTTCTGCCGGAAGTCGATGAACGCCGACAGCCCGGTCGAGGTGTTCAGCAGCTCGCTGAACGTGCCGAGGACGGGAACCGTGCGTCGCGGCGACGACACGACGCCGGTGTAGTCGATGGAGGCCTTCTGTTGAAAGTTGTCGCCCTGCACCATCTTGATGATGGGCGGGGTCAGGTTTTTCACGTTGGTCAGATCGGAGGACGGATCGCCGGTCAACCGGTCGATGTCGCCCTGCAGCACGGCGGCGACGTCGGTCCCGTCGGCCGTCTTGACGGTGACCTGCAGCTGTGCGCTGGAGTCGGCGTTGTAGAGCGCCACCCAGTCCGTGCCCCGGTCGCCGACCGTCCAGCCCGGTGCGGGGGTGATCGAGATGCCCTGCGCGACGTCGACCGGGTCGGCGGCGAGCAACCGCACCGCCGCCGGCGCCGGCGTGCGCGGTGGCTGTCCGGCCGGGTCGGCGGTGCCCGTGATCAGGACCGTGGCGGCCACGGCGGCGACACCCACGGGCCGCAGGCCGCGCGCGGCCCGTGTCGCACCGGGCAACCGGAGTGTGTGCGTTGATGACATCGTGGCTCCTCGTGCCCCCGGGTGGTTGCGCAAATCGTAAGGTACAAATCGCGATATGGGCAGATCCCGCCGAGCGGAACCCCTACCCGACAAAAGGACTTCGACATGGTGAATGCCGACCGTGCCCGTTCCCGCACGTTCGTCGTGACGGGCGCGGCATCCGGGATCGGCCTGGCCACCGCGCTGCGCCTGCTGGCCGAGGGCGGCTCCGTCGTCGGTGCCGATCTGGCCGCTCCGCCGGACCTGGGGCCCGACTTCCACTTCGTCACCGCCGATGTGACCGACGAAGCCGCGATCGGTGCCGTGCTGCAGGCGGTGCCGGGTCGTCTCGATGGCGTCTTCCACGCCGCCGGCGTCGCCGGGGGCGGACCGGTCCATCTGCTCGACCGCGCCGACTGGGAGCGGGTGATCGGCGTCAACCTCACCGGCACGTTCCTGGTCGCCAAGGCGGCGCTGGCCAGGATGATCGAGCAACCCAGAATCGACGGTGAGCGAGGCTCCATCGTCACCGTGTCCAGCATCGAAGGCCTGGAAGGAACGGCGGGCGGCAGCTCGTACAACGCCGCCAAGGGCGGGGTCGTGCTGCTGACCAGAAACATGGCGCTCGACTACGGACCGAGCGGCATCCGGGTCAACGCCATCTGCCCCGGTTTCATCGAAACACCGATGGCGGAAAGCGTTTTCGGTTTGGAGGGGATGGCGGGTCCGCTGGCCTCCATCACGAAGGAACACGCGCTGCAGCGGCTCGGCCGGCCCGAGGAAGTCGCGGCGATGGCGGCGTTCCTGCTCTCCCCGGACGCCTCGTTCGTCACCGGGCAGGCCATCGCCGTCGACGGCGGCTACACCGCCGGCCGCGATCACGGCGTCGTCAAACTCTTCGGCCTGCCCGAGTGAGCCCCTAGGATTCCCCTATGGCAGCCAAGCTTTCCCCCGACGACGCCATCGAGGCGATTCGAAGCGCCGGGGGAGCGCGGCCCGGCTGTCGCGCGCTGCACGCCAAGGGGACCCTGTACCGGGGGACGTTCACGGCAAGCCCCGAGGCGGTACAGCTCTCGCGCGCAGCCCACCTCGACGGCTCCACGGTCCCCGCGCTGATCCGTTTCTCCAACGGATCCGGCAACCCCGAACAGCCGGACGGCGCCCCGGGGGTGCGCGGCCTGGCGGTGAAGTTCACGCTGCCCGACGGCTCGACGACCGATGTCTCCACGCAGACCGCGCGGCTGTTCGTCTCGAGCACCCCGGACGGGTTTATCGACCTGCTCAAGGCGATGCGCCCCGGCCTGCTGCAACCGCTGCGGATGGCCCGGCACCTGCTCACCCACCCGCGGCTGCTCGCCGCGCTGCCCGTGCTGCGCGACGCCAGCACGGTTCCCGCCAGCTACGCCACCACCGAGTATCACGGCCTGCACGCCTTCCGTTGGGTCGGCGCCGACGGCAACGCCCGATTCGTGCGTTACCACCTGGTGCCCGCCGCCGGCGCGAAGTCCTCCGGCCCGGCCCCGGGGGACGAGTCCCCGGACTTCCTCACCGACGAGCTGAACGCCCGGCTCGACCGCGGGCCGGTGCGGTTCGACTTCCGGGTGCAGATCGCCGGGCCGCAGGACTCGACCGTCGACCCGTCGGCGCCGTGGCAGGGCACCCAGGTCGTCACCGTGGGGACCATCGAGATCACCGGCCTCGACACCGAGCGCGAGCACGGCGACGACATCGTCGTGTTCGACCCGATGCGGGTGACCGACGGCATCGAACCCTCCGACGACCCGGTTCTGCGGTTCCGCACGCTGGCCTATTCGGCGTCGGTCAAGCTGCGCACCGGAGTCGACCGCGGCGTGGACGCGCCTCCGGTCTGACCGGCGTGCGCACGCGGCAGGCTAAGGTTTCCTGTCTGTGATGGCCTCCGACGTGGTGTTGATCAGTCTGGCCGGGTTCGGCGCCGGGGCGATCAACGCCCTCGTCGGCTCCGGCACCCTCATCACGTTTCCGACCCTGGTGGCTCTGGGGTATCCGCCCGTCACGGCGACCATGTCGAACGCGGTCGGCCTCGTGGCCGGCAGCGCGTCGGGCACCTGGGGCTACCGTGCCGAACTCGGCGGGCAGTGGGATCGGCTGCGATGGCAGATCCCCGCGTCGCTGACTGGTGCCGCGCTGGGCGCATTTCTGCTGCTGCACCTGCCCGCCCGGGTGTTCACCGAGGTCGTTCCCGTGTTGTTGGTGGTGGCCCTGCTGCTGGTCGTGAGCGGCCCGCGGATTCAGTCGTGGGGCCGCCGGCGGGCCGAGCAGGCGGGACGCTCCGCCGAACACGTCACCCCGGCACGCATGGCCATGCTGGTGCTGGGCACGTTCGCGGTCGCCGTCTACGGCGGCTACTTCACCGCCGCGCAGGGCATCCTGCTGGTCGGCGTGATGGGGGCCCTGCTGCCAGAGTCGATGCAGCGGATGAACGCGGCCAAGAACCTCACCACGCTGCTGGTGAATATCGTTGCGGCCCTTGGCTACACGCTGGCCGCCCCAGACCGCATCAGCTGGCCGGTCGCGGGGCTGATCGCCGCGGGCTCGCTGGTCGGGGGATCGCTCGGGGCGCGTTACGGGCGCCGGCTCTCGCCGGACGCGTTGCGCGCCACGATCGTGGTGGTCGGCCTGATCGGGCTGTACCGCCTGGTCACGGTGTAGCCCGCGGCGTTGGGTGGCCAGACCTCAAAGCCCGAAGTGCGGGAGCACGAACGGGAACCGGGGCAGCGCCGGCATTTGCGGCATGATCGGCGCGGGCGGGCGAAACACGGGCAACGACGGCGCGGGCAGAACGGGCGCCTTCGGAAGCACGGGTGTGGGCAGTTGCAGCGGTTGGGGTGCCGGCAATTGCAGGGCCGGCGGTTTGGGCAGTTGCAGCGCGGGCGGTTTGGGCAATTGCGGGGCCGGCGGTGTGGGCAGTTGTACCGCAGGCGGTTTGGGTAACTGCAGCGCGGGCGGTGTGGGCAGTTGCACCGCGGGCGGTTTGGGCAGCTGCAGCGGTGCCACCGAGACCGGGTGCGGCGTCAGCAGCGGTGCGATGTTGGGAACGGGCGGCAGCGGCGCTGCGACGGGGACCGGCATGGGCACCGGCACCGGCACCGGGGCGGCGACGGGAACCGGGGGAGCCGGGGCGGCGGGGGCGGCCACGGCCGGCTTCGGCAGATCGGGTATCGCGACCGTGGGCGCGCTGACCCTGGGAACGGGATGCGTCACCGGCGCCGGCTGACTGTGGGGGGCGGGCGCCTGGCGGGTCGGGACGATGATGTTCTGCTCGGGATTGGGCTGCAGGGCGACGGTCGTGCGGATGTTGATCGCCAGCGCGATCTCCAGCGCCACCGCCGCGCAGGTGAAGATCACCGCCAGCACGCTGCTGGTCAGCAGCACCGGCCTGCGGCGCTTGCGCGTGGGGCCGGCACCTCGGCGGCCGATCCCGGTCAGCAGCGTGGTCTCGGCTTCCGCGGACGGCTCCGGGATGTCGCTGTACGCGATGGGGCGCTCGGCCGGTGGATCGGCGACGCCGGGGTAGTCGTGCAGGGGGTACGGCGGCACCTCCCCGGTGCCGGGATCCTGTGCGTAGGCCAGCGCACCGGTGGAGAGCACCAACAGCGGCGCGTTGGCCGACGCCAGCGCCGCGCCGCGCGCCAGGGCCGCCTGCGGCTCCTCCGGCGCGCTCACGGCCAACGGCGTCACCGCCTCCAGCGCCGCCTTGAGCCGCGCCGTGTCCACCCCCTGGCCGACGAGGAAAACCCCCTCGGCAGTCAGCTCCGCGGCGTCAGCGCCGGCGACCATCGCGGCCAGCTGGACGGCGGTGTCGGCGAGGGAAAGGGCCCGCCGTTGCCTGCGCACCCCGGTGATCGAACCGTCCTCGGAGTCGATCACCGCGATCGTGGCGAAATTGGGGTCGACGAGCAGCATCGCGGTGTGGCGGTACCCGATCGCCTGACCGACCGTCTGGGTCAGCGCGGCCGCGGCCAGAAACGCCGAAACCAGGGTGACGTCGCGGATCCCGTTGCTTGCCAACGCTTCCTGTAGCGCGGCGGCCTCGACCGGGTTGGTGTAGGCCACCCCCGTCGACGCCAGGCGGTAACCGCCCTCGGCGGCGCCCTGCCGAGTGCCCAGGATCGCCGAGATCACGTGTCCGGGTGCGTTGCGGGTCGCGGTGTCCGCCGCGGCGATGCGCACGGTGTCCTCCTCGACGGTCACGCCGTCGGCGTTCTCGCCCCCGAGGAGCACCATGCGCACCGCGGTGGATTCCATCGATATCCCTAGTACGACGTCCACCGCGCCTCCCGAGTCCGCTCCGGCCCGCCCCGCTGGCTGCGAGGCGCCGCCCGTCCGCGCCATCTACAAAGCTTCTCTAAGTTTGTCACCGTTTCGGGGTACGGCGTTAGCGTCCGGACGCGGCTGGGCGCTGTGAATCAGCTATGAGTTGGCGGGCCGTTGAACAACGAAGCGAACGGGAGCGCTACCAGCGGGCGGTCGTGCCGAGCGCGGCGTCGGCGGTGGGATAGATGGGCAGCACGCCGCTCAGTCCGCACGCCGCGACGATGCGGGCGACCAGCGGCTCGTGGCTCACCAGGCGCAGCTCGATGCCGCGGGTGCGGCAGCGTTCCGCCTCGTCGGCCAGCACCGCGAACGCGCAGCAACCCATGAAGTCGAGCCCGGTGACGTCGATGACGAGGGGTCCCGGGGTGGAGACGACGCCGGCTGCCTCACTGACCAGCTGGCGCCAGGTGTGCTCGTTGCACGCGTCGACCTCGCCCCCCGCGTTGACGAGGACCGCGCCGCCGACGCGGTCGGTGGTCGCCCGCAGAGTGCTGTTTGGATCGCCCAGTTCGTAGACCAGCCGCGTGCTGAGTGTCAAAGGGGGGCTGGATGTGGTGTCGGCAAATACTGGGCTCATTGTGGTGGCTCCCTGTTCGGCTGGCGTCGAAAACGCTGCGAAGGTTGCCCGTCCTATTGTCTGAAGACAGACCTCGCGAAGTGCGAATCTCTTTTGTATAACGAGACAGGGCGGTCTGTCTACCCATGGGGCGCTAAGAGTATCGTAAGGGAGGCTATGACAGGCCCTGACGCTGCGGCACCCGCGGTGCCGGCGCGCGAACGAATCCTCAGCGCAGCCTATGAATTGTTCAGCCGCCGTGGAATTCGTGCTGTCGGCACCGACGAGGTGATCGAACGCGCCGGGGTGGCGCGGGCCACACTGTATCGGCACTTCGCGACGAAGAACGACCTCGTGTTGGCCGTGCTGCAGCGCCGCGAGGAACTCTGGACCCACGGTCTGATCGAGGAGCAGTCCCGCAAGCGCGCCGACACGCCCGAGCAGCAGTTGATGGCGATCTTCGACGTGTTGCACGAATGGTTCCAGCTGCGCGGCGGTTACGAGGGCTGCTCGTTCATCAACGTGCTGCTCGAGGTGGGCCCCGACCATCCCGCCGGCCGGGCCAGCATCGCCCACATCGACCACGTCCGCGACATCGTGCGCCGGCGCGCGATCGCGGCGGGGCTCACCGATGTGGAGGGGTTCGCCTCCTCCTGGCATATCCTCATGAAGGGCGCGATCGTTCTCACGGCAGTGGGGGACCGGGACGCCGCCCTGCACGCCAAGACGATGGCCGGCGCTCTCATCGAAGCGCACCGACCGTCGTCGAACCCCGGTCTGGGGGAGGCGGCCGGCTGACCCGCCGGAACCGGCTTCACACGGGGTCGGCGGCGGCGGTCCCGGCTCTGCGGCCGTGCTCGGCCTCGAGTTCGGCAATCGCCCGGGAGGTGCGCTCGCGCAGCAGGATTGCCGCCGTGACGCCGCACACGGCGGCAATGACGAACGCGATCCAGGAAAACCGCTCCATCCAGCGCTCGGCGGCCATCCCGGCGAAGTAGACCAGCGCGGTGGTGCCCCCGGCCCAGCAGACGGCGCCCGACACGTTGGCCGCCAGGAATCGCGGGTAGTGCATGTTGAGCGCTCCGGCCAGCGGCCCGGCGAAGATGCGCAGCAATGCGATGAAGCGGCCGAAGAACACCGCCCGGACACCCCAGCGGTTGAACAGCCTTTCGGCCAGCGCGACGTGTCCGGGCCCGAAATGTCTCGGGAACCGGCGGCCGAGCCGATCGAAGAGCGGCATGCCGAACCGGCGCCCGATCGCGTAGCCGACGGAGTCGCCGGCCACCGCGCCCAGGACGGCGGCGGCACCGACGAAGGCCGGATTGATGGGCAGGTCGTCATACGACGACATCAGCGCCGCGCTGACCAGCACGATCTCGCCGGGCAGCGGAATCCCGAGGCTTTCCAGCCCGACGACGGCCCCGACTACCAGGTACACCGCCAGCGGCGGGATCGAGTGCAGCAAGGCCTCCACGTTCATGGGTCAAGGATGCCCGACTCGCGCATCATCCGCGGTGCAAAGCCTTCTTCCCGGGGCGCGCAGCCGTTGTGCGGACCGCTCGGCGCGGTGAGGCGCTGCAGCCGGGGACGCTTCGGCACCCGGCCGTCGGCCGAGGACCGGCCGCGCAGTCGGCGCCAGATCCACGGGACGAAACTCTCGTGCGCCCAGCGCAGGTGGCCCCGGGCGCCGGCCGAGAAGGACAATCCCGCTGGATCCGCGCTCGCATCGGCCCAATCATGGTTGCTGTCGGGCAGATTCAGCGCCTCGGCGGCCGCGGCGGCGAACAGGATGTGGCCCTTGGTGGATGCGTGCACCCGGTCGATCGCCCAGGTGTCCAGTTCGCGCATCGAGGCCGCGCTGTACAGGTCGACCAGCCGGAAGCCGTACTGCCCGGCGGCGTCGCTGATCGCCTGGTTGATGCGGGTGAGCCGCGTCGCCACCAGCCGTCCGAGCGGGAGGAACTGCGCGACGTTCGGGAAGGTCGTCGTCACCACCGTCGCCCCCGACTCGGCGAGCGCGGCGTGCAGGTGGTCGAGGTCGACCAGGGCCCGGCCGAACGACCGGCCCGGCTGGATGACGTCGTTCATCCCGGCGCACACCGTGATCAGGTCGGGCCGCATCGCCAGGGCCTCGGGAAGCTGCTCGGTGAGCACGTCGCTGATCCGCTTGCCGCGGATCGCCAGGTTGGCGTACTGCAGGCCGGGGTGCAGCGTGTCGATCATCGCGGCGAGCCGGTCGGCAAAGCCCAGCAGGCCGACGGTGTCGTCGCCGTCCCACAATCCCTCGGTCTGGCTGTCACCGATCGCGACGTATCGGCAGTACCCGGCCCGATTAGCCCCGCACACGAAGCCGAGACTAATAGCAGTCCCCGCGGAAATGCGTTGTAACCTGGCGCTCGCTCGATGCTGAGGAGTGTGTGTGCACGACGAGGGGTTCAATCTCGCCCAGGTGTTCGCCGCGGTGGCCGCGGCCAACCCCGACCGGGACTGCATTGTTTTCGGGGATCGGCGGTTCACCTACGCCCAAACCGGCGAGCGTGCCCGCCGGTTCGCCCGCGCGCTGCATGACTGGGGGCTCGGCGCGCGCCGGGAACGCGCCGAGCTGGCACCACACGAGTCGGGTCAGAGCCACCTCGGGCTGTACATGGCCAACTGCAACGAGTTTCTCGAGGCCATGCTGGGTGCCTATGCGGCCCGGGTCGCCCCCTTCAACGTCAACTACCGCTACGTCGCCGACGAGCTGGTGTATCTGCTCGGCAACGCCCGCGCCGACGCCGTCATGTACCACGCGCGGTTCGCCCCGACGCTGGCCGAGACGCTGGCCGAGATGGACATCCGGCCCCGCCTGATCCACGTCGACGACGGCTCCGGGGTCGATCCGCTGCCCGGGGCGGTGCGCTACGAGGAGCTGCTGGCCTCCGTCTCCGACGCGCCGCTCGACCTCGCGCTCTCGCCCGACGACCTCTACGTGCTCTACACCGGCGGCACCACCGGAATGCCCAAGGCGGTGCTGTGGCGCCAGCACGACATCTACGTCAACGCGATGGGCGGGCGGGATCCCGCGACCGGGGAGCCGATGACCGGCCTCGCGGAGATCGTCGAGCGGTCGCGGGCCGGGGGACCGGGCTCGATGACGGTCGCACCGCTCATGCACGGCGCGGCGCAGTGGGCGGCCCTCATCAGCCTGTGCGCCGGCCGGCCCTTCGTGATGGCGCCGACGACGACGCACTTCGACCCGGCCGAGGCGTGGGCGCTGGCGAGTCGGGAGCGGGTGATGTCGCTGTCCATGGTCGGTGATGCCTTCGGGCGGCCGCTGCTCGACGAATTCGAGTCCGGCGATTACGACCTGTCCGGGCTGCTGGTGCTGGTCACCGGCGGGGCCGCGCTCAGCGCTCCGCTCAAGCAGCGCTTCGTCGAGCTGCTGCCACATCTGACGATCCTCGACGCCGGCGGCTCGTCGGAATCCGGTGCGCAGATGGGGCAGGTGTCCTCGCGGTCGCAGCACGCGAGCGGCCGGTTCGCGCCCAACCCCGGTGCGGTGGTGGTCAGCGAGGACATGACCCGGGTGTTGTCGCCGGGCGACGAGGAGGTCGGTTGGCTGGCCCAGCAGGGGTTCATCCCGCTGGGTTATCTGGGCGACCCGGAGAAGACGGCGCGCACGTTCCCGGTCATCGAGGGGATCAGGCACTCGGTGCCCGGCGACCGGGCCCGCTGGTACGCCGACGGCCAGATCGAGCTGCTCGGCCGCGACTCGGTCACCATCAACTCCGGCGGGGAGAAGATCTTCGCCGAGGAGGTCGAGGCCGCGATCGCCGGACACCCCGCCGTCTACGACGTCGTCGTCACGAGCCGGCCCAGCGTCCGGTGGGGCAACGAAGTGGTCGCCGTCGTGCAGCTGGCCGACGGCGCGCAGGCCGACGGCGACAGCATCATCGCCGAGGCCGCCCGTCACCTCGCCCGCTACAAGCTGCCGAAGGCGGTCGTGTTCTGCGACCGGGTGCAACGTTCGCCGTCCGGCAAGGCCGATTACCGGTGGGCGAAAAGCGTTGTTGCAGCTGCTTTTTGAGCGGCCCTGTCTCGTCGCCGCACCGGCTTCCGGCGGGGCGGACGCTTTCTTTCGCCCGCCTCATGGCGACAAATCCGGCGCTCGTGCGGTTGTCGTTAGAAGGCGGGCACGAAGAGTCCCGGGCGCGGACCGGCGTGGCGGTTGGGGTTTCTGCGGCGCGGCGTAGCGACTACCGTGGACGCATGCAGCACAAGCGTGACCGGGCGGGCGGATCGACGGCCGATTCCCTTGTGCCGCAGTATCCGATCGAGTCGGTCGACAACGCGCTGAAACTGCTGTTGCTGCTGGGCGGGCGGCCGCAGATCCGGCTGAGCGAGGCCTGCCCTCCTCGTCCGGTAGCAGCGGGCCGCCGGAGGTGCCGACCATGGCCGTGAGCGTGCGGGCGTTCTGCCGGGTCAGCGCCTCGAGTTCCAGCGCGTCCAGGCTGATCGAGCGCCCGGTTCGCAGGGCTCTGATCGGCAGCCGCGAGCCGTTGCGGGTGTCCACCCGCCGCACCTCGACTTCGGCGAATTCATTTGCGACCGTGATGGTTTCGTTCACAGGAACACCGCCAGATTCTGCATCCGCAAGACGGACTCGTCGACAAGGATAGGAGTCCCGCTTGTACCGCGGGGGAGCCGCGGAGTCCACCGCGAAGCACGAGCACACCTCCGTCTCGTTCGCGCTGAGAGGCTGCCACAGCCGGATCGAGATGAAGGGCAGGACGTTCTCTTTTCCGGGCTCGCCGCGGGCAGTTTCGGCCAGTTGTGCACGAAGCTGAGGTTGGGAAAGCAGGTGGCCGCCGAGACCATGAAACCGTCCTCGCCGACGACCCGCTGCTGGCGTGGCGACCAGACCTCCTTGATCCGCCAGCGCTGCGGCCCCCGCAACTCCACCCCGCCGACGCTCTGCCGGGTGTAGAAGTCCAGATAGAACCTGAAGTCCTCGCGGAAGTCCTCGAGTGGTTCGGCGTGCGGGTCCAAACTGATGAACAGCAAGCCGTTGTAGCTCGCGAAACGCGGTGCCGGCAGCAGGGTTTGGCCGCTTCGCGGGAAGCCGTCGTCGCCGCCGTAGGCCTCCTGGTGAAACGCCAGGCCGGTGAGCCGGCCGTCGTTGCGGTAGGACCAGCCGTGGTAGGGGCAGCGGAAATTGGAGGCGTTGCCCATCTCCGCCCGGCACACCTGCATGCCGCGGTGCAGGCACATGTTGAACATGGCGCGCACCTCGCCGTCCGAACCGCGCGCGATGATGAACGAGTCGTCGAGCACCCGGCGCACCACGTAGTCGCCGTCCTGAGGGATCTCCGACTCGTGCCCGACAAAGACCCACGCGCGGCCGAACAGTCGCTCCTTCTCCAGCGCGAACAGGTCGGTGTCGTTGTAGATGTGGGCGGGGACCATGCCGCGGCGCACGTTTTCGCAGATGTCGTCGAGGGCGCGATCGTCCGCCACGGCGCCCCACCTTGTCTGTGCTACAGAAATAGCTTCCTGTTCAGTAGAATTCCGCAGCCCGCAGTCCTGGTCAATCGCCGCGATCCGGCGTGGCCAGGTTTTTACAAGAATGATTTGGGCTAATTCACAGGTGGTTGGCAAGGATAGAGACGGGCGACCGGCGTTACTGTGGTCACGTTAGGGCTGTCAGGCGTGTGAGCAAAAATTAACCGCGAGGTAATCCTCGGGTTTTGCCTCGAGCAACGTCGTCTGTCTCTCGGCGGGAAGGGCTGGTGGCATGGCTGGTCGGACACGAAGTGCCCGGTTGCAGGGACTCGGAGAACGGGTCGTGTCCGCGATCGGGCGCCAGGAATGGCTGGACCGGCCGAGCTACCGGCTGGAGCACCTGCTGAGCTTCGCCTACAACGGGCTGGGCGGGGCGCGCAACGGGGTCACGAACGCACTGCACGGCGTGTGGCTGGGGCACCCGGCGCACCCGCCGTTGGCGTCGCTGACCAGCGGGGCGCTCGGCACAACCGTCGCCCTGGACGCCCTCAGTCTGCTGCCGGGGCAGCGGCGCGGCGAGGTCCGCGACGCCGCGCGGTTCGCGGGCCGCGCGCTGGGGGTGGGCATCCTGGCCAGCGTCGGGTCGGCCGTCACCGGCGTCACCGACTGGCAGCACACCCACGAGGAGGACCGCCGGGTGGGGCTGGTACACGGCCTGGTGAACCTGGCCGCGACCGCGCTGTACGCCCAGTCCTGGCGGGACCGCCGCCGGGGCCGTCACTACCGCGGCATCGCCCTGACGGCGCTGGGTTACGGCATCACCGTCGCCGGCAGCTACCTCGGCGGGGCCCTGGTGTTCGAGTCCGGGATCGGCATCGACCGCTCCGGCGAGCGGCTGCGCACCAGGGAGTGGACACCGGTGCTGCCCGCCGAATCGCTGAACGGGAAACCGGTGCGGGTGGAGGTCGACGGTGTGGGGCTGGTGGTGTGCCGGACCGGCCCCGACGAGGTCGCCGCGTTCGGCGAGTTCTGCCCGCACCTGGCGGCTCCGATGGCCGACGGCTGGGTCGACCGGGGCCGGCTCGTGTGCCCCTGGCACGGCTCGTGGTTCTCGGCCGAATCCGGTGAGGTGCTGCGGGGCCCGTCGGCGGCCCCGTTGCCGTGCTATGAGGCCCGGTTGGTCGACGGAACGGTCGAGGTCCGCGGCGAGGCCACGTCGTTCGTCCGCGGGGCGACGGGGATTCGAGAGGGATTCGAGAGGGAGGAGCCAAGTGAACGCCTATGACGTGTTGAAGGAGCACCACACCGTGCTCAAGGGGCTGGGCGGCAAGATCAGCCGGTCGCCGGTGAATTCGCAAGAGCGGCACGACTTTTTCGACGACATGCTGATCGAGCTCGACATCCATTTCCGCATCGAGGACGACCTGTACTACCCGGCCCTCAAGAAGGCCAGCAGGTTGATCGCGATCGCCCACGCCGAACATCGCCAGGTGGTCGACCAGCTGTCCGTGCTGCTGAAGACCCCGCAGAGCGCACCCGGGTACGAGCAGGAGTGGAACTCGTTCAAGACCGTCCTGGAGGCGCACGCCGACGAGGAGGAGCGCGACCTGATCCCGGCTCCCCCCGAGGTCGAGCTCACCGACGCCCAACTCGAGGAACTCGGTGACAAGATGGCCGCCATGATGGAGCGCTACCGCGGTTCTGCCCTGCACCGGCTGCGGACCAAGGGCCGGGCGGCGCTGGTCCGGGCCCTGTAGCGGTCCGCGACCGTCAGTCGCCGTCGGGCGCGAGGCGCATGCCGGTGACGATCTGCGGTTCGATCGCGACGACCGTGTCGGCCTCGTTGACCCACGGACGCAGCAGGCGCTCGTAGCGGGCGATGGCGCCGGGATCGCTGACCGTCTTCGCCATGCCGGTGACCACGACGCTCCAGCCCGTGTGCCGGTCCGGGTCGAGGTCGTCGGCTTCGTAGGCCACGACCAGACCCGAATGCGCGTTGGCGCGCCGGGTTCCGGAGGCGGGGGCGGTCAACCGGGTGCGCAGGATGATCCGGCCCTCGTCGATGAGATGGTTGACCGCGCGGATCGCCGGCAGTGCGCCCACGCTGAGCACCACGCGCCCGTAGCTGACGCTCGCCAGCAGGCGCATCGCCTCGGCGCGGGTCAGTTCGGTTGCGGTGAATCCGTCTGGGCGGACCAGTATTGCGTTCATCGTTGTCACCTCGGGTGGAGCTTGTCGCTCAAGGTTGCCGTGGCGGGGCCGGATCCGATAAGGGCCGCAAGGCCCTATCTCGGCGGACGGTTGTCACCGCGTCGGGCGGGAGTAGCCTCACGGCTCATGAGCGCCGAGCGTCTCGCAGGACGACATCACGGCGGAGATGGCCGGCATCGCCGCCGAGCACCGGGCAGCCGCGGGGGACGCGCGGCCGCGGCTCGACTACCCGCCGTACCGGGGCACGGCGCTGCGCCACCCGCAGCGGCCCCCGCTCGCCGTCGACTCCGAAGGGGCCGAACGGGGGCCCCGTGTTTCGGCGAGCGGGACGTCGATCCCGCCGACGCCGACCTGACGTCCGGCCATGCCGGTGAGCCGATCGGGGAGCGCATCGCCGTGGCCGGTCGGCTGCTCGACGGGGCGGGCCGTGCGCCCTCGACCCGATTCTCGGGTCCGTTATCGACCCCGCCGCGCGCCGGCGGCTGATCGCCGGCTACGACCACGACCTCACCGAACCGGAGTACGCGACCGGCTACCGCTGGGACATCGTGCTGGCCGAACCTGGACCGACGATGGTTGAACCCGGCCGCACGCCAGGGCAAACGGCGGGTCCCTTCCTGCACCTCGGGTTGTCCTACCCCGGTGACCGCAGCCGGCGGGTGAGCACCGCGGGGGATCGTCCTCGGTGCCGCACAAGCGAAACCCGGTGCTGTCCGTGCTGATCCGGCGGACCGCCATCACCGCGCCGCAGCTGGCCGCGACCCTGCACACCGCCGCCGCGTTGGCCCACGACGAGCGGCCCGACGGCGCATGGCATGCCGAATGGGACACGCTGCGCACGTTGGCCCGCCGTACCGTCGTCGCAGGTTCGCAATGCACCGAGCTACTGGCCGGACTCGACGTACACGCCGCTCGCATGGCCGAGAACCTCTGGGCCACCGACGTTCTGGGCGAACAACGCGCCATAGCCGAACTGGCCGGCAAGGCGGCCTCGCCCACCTATTTCGGAGCGGTCGACCGGTTCATCGAGGAGAGCGTGACCCGCCCCCGGCGCGTCCTTCGGGGCTGACTGCGATCGGCGTGCCCTGAGGCCGCACGCCCGAAAGGAAAGGGGCTTCGGTCCCTACCGCGGGACCCGCTCGAGTGATCTGATAGCGCTGGGACACTTCACAAGTCGTCGGACGGAGGCATGGGGATGAACGGGTCACGGCGTTTTACCGAAACCGAACTGCGTGGGTTAGCCGCACGCGGCGCATTGGAGTTGCCGGACGCCGGGGCGACCGAGCTGTTGCGCTGGACGGACGCGACCTTCGGCCCCGACGGCTATGTGGTGGCGTCCAACATGCAGGACGCGGTGCTGATCGACCTGGCCGCCGAGGTGCGGCCGGGTGTGCCGGTGTTGTTCCTGGACACCGGGTATCACTTCCCCGAGACCATCGGCACCCGCGACGCGGTTGAAACCACGTACGACATCCGGTTGCTCAACGTGACACCGGAGCACACCGTAGCCGAGCAGGACGCCCTCTTGGGCAAGGATCTGTTTGCCCGCGACCCCGACGAATGTTGCCGGCTGCGCAAGGTCGTCCCGCTGACCAAAGTTTTGCACGGGTATTCGGCCTGGGTGACCGGACTGCGCCGCGTCGACGCGCCCACACGTGCGGGCGCGCCGTTGATCAGTTTCGACGAGAAGTTCAAGCTGGTGAAGGTCAACCCGCTGGCCGCGTGGTCTGACCGGGACATGGCCGACTACATCGCCGAGCGCAACGTGCTGGTGAACCCGCTTGTCGAGGAGGGTTACCCCTCGATCGGGTGCGCCCCGTGCACCGCAAAGCCGGCGCCGGGCGCCGACCCGCGCAGCGGGCGCTGGCCGGGACACGCGAAGGTCGAATGCGGCCTGCACGCTTCGTGAGCGGGTAGCGCACGGACTGCGGCGGTGAGCGCTGGATGGGTTCCCGCGCAATATCTCCCGAACCAGCGACGTGACGGATGCCCGGCCGAAACCCGCGGTGAAAGGTGGGCCGGATGGCTGATACGCATCACATAGTGGATTGGGACCCGGAAGACGCCACGGCCTGGCGCACGGGTAACGACGCCATCGCCCGCGGCAACCTGGTCTGGTCGATCGCCACCGCCCATGTCGCCTTTTCGATCTGGTACCTGTGGTCGGTAATGGTGCTGTTCATGCCGCAGGCCGTCTACGGCTTCACGCCAAGCGACAAGCTGCTGGTGGGCGCCACCGCAGCCCTGGTCGGTGCGGTCGCGCGCATCCCCTACACGATGGCCACCACCAGGTTCGGCGCGCGCAACTGGGCGACGTTCTCGTCGCTGATACTGCTGATCCCCACGAGCGGGGCGATGGTGCTGTTGGCCAATCCCGGCCTGCCGTTGTGGCCGTACCTGGTGTGCGCGGGTTTGACCGGATTGGGTGGCGGCAATTACGCGGCAGCGCTGGCCAACGCCGAAGTGCTCTACCCGCAGCGCCTCAAGGGTTTGGCGCTGGGTCTCACCGGGGGGATAGCCAACCTGGGGGCGGCGTCTGTCCAAGTGGTCGGACTGCTGGTGCTGGCGGCCGCCGGTCACCGGGAACCGTACTGGGTGTGCGCGATCTACCTGGTGCTGCTGGCCGTCGTCGGCGCCGGCGCGGCGCTGTTCATGGACAACTTCTCCCAGCCCATCAGGGTGGCCGACATGCGGAGCGCCCTCGCGATGCCCGATACGTGGGGAATCTTGTTGCTCTACGTGACCGTCTCCGGATCATTCCTGGGTTTTGCCTTCGCCTTCGGCCAGGTGATACATCTGAACTTGTTGGCCCGCGGGCAAAGCCATGCGCAGGCGTCGTTGCACGCCGCCGAGGTCGCCTTCGTGGGGCCACTGCTGGGGTCGGTCGCACGCGTGATCGGGGGCTGGTTGAGCGACCGCCTCGGGGGTGGCCGCGTCACCCTGGCCGCTCTTGCCGGCATGATCGCGGCCGGCGGCTTCCTGGTCGGCGTCAGCAGCCGCCAAGACGTGATCGGCGGACCCGGAGGCCCCAAGACGATCCTGACGATGGCCGGCTACATCGCCGGGTTCATCGTGCTGTTCATCTTTTGCGGCGTGGGCAAGGGATCGGTGTCCAAGCTGATCCCGACGGTCTTCGCGGCGCGTTGCCGCACACTGGATGTCAGCGAGGAGCAACGCCGGCACCAGCAATGCGCCATGTCGGGTTCGGTTCTCGGGCTGGCCGGTGCGCTCGGGGCACTCGGCGCGACGGTGACCAATCTGGTGCTGCGGCAGTCTTATCTGAGCACCCACACCGAGACCCCGGCATTCGTCAGCTTTCTGGTGTGCTATGTCGGGGCCGCGTTGCTGACCTGGGCGCGCTACGTGAGGCCCCCTGCCGCACAGGGGCTGTAACCGGGCGCGTGGCCTGCCGACCAGGCGGCGCGGACCGTCATCGCCCGATGTCCGGGTAGTTGGTGGTCAGGATCTCGTGATATTGGGCACGCATGAGTTCGGCTGTGTCGGCAGGATTCTGGCCCGCGGCCAGCCGGCCCTTGAGGGCGGCGACGGACTCGAATCCCCGGTTGTGCATCCAGTCGCGCAGGCCGTCCACCAGCGTGGAGACATGTTCGGGGCCGTGGGCGAGCAGGGCCGAGGTTGTCATCGTCACGTCGGCGCCGGCCAGAAGATACTTGACGACTTCGTCCGGTGTCCACACGCCGGTGCTTGCGGCGATCGAGGCGTCCAACACCGGCGAGAGCAACGCGATCCACAGGAGCGGCAGCCGGATGTCATAGGGTGTGCTGAGCCGAAGATCGGATCTCGGTTTCAGGTATTCGAGGTCGATGTCGGGGCCGTAGAACCTGTTGAACAGGACAAGGCCGTCGGCGCCGCTTTGCACCATTCGGGTCGCCATATGTGCCGGTGAACTGAAGAACGGGGAGATCTTGACTGCGACGGGAACGCTGACGGCGTCCTTGACCGCCCGCAGTATTTCGATGTAGCTGTCTTCCAGCGCCGCGCCGGTTTCGGCCGGGTCGGCGGGTACCCGATAGATGTTGAGCTCGACCGCGCTGGCGCCGGCGTCCTGCAGTCGACGCGCGACGTCGACCCAGCCCGAACCGGATTTGGCGTTCAGGCTCGCGATGATGGGCACTCCTGCGCGCCGCGCCGCCATCCGAAGCGTCCGCAGCCAGCCCTCCAAAATGCCCCGTTCCGCGGGGATTTCGGGGAAGTACCCGGCGGCCTCCGGCTGGGTCTCGCTGCCCTGTTCGAGCAGCGCCGCCTGAGCCAGCTCCTCGGCGACGATCTGCTCTTGGTAGATCGAGGCCATCACGATCGCCGCGGCACCCGCGTCGGCGAGACGCAGGATGCCGTCCAGGCCGGCGGTCAGCGGAGACGCCGAGGCGACGATCGGGTGTTCGAGGTCGAGCCCGAGATACCGCGTTCGCAGGTCCACGTGACTCGGCCCGGTCATTCCGTGACGTCTTCCCAGTGCGGCAGAAAGCGGCTGCCGTCGCGCGCCGCGAGGTCTTCGTAGCTCCGGTACCGCTCGTCGGCGGCCGCTTGGGCCTGGCGCAGCATCTCGGCCGCCTTCTCGGGGTGGCTTCTGGTGAGTGTGCTGTAGCGAAGCTCACGGTAGGCGTAGTCGCGCAGCGGAATCCGCGGGCGGGGGGAGTCCAGCCGGAACGGGTTCAGGCCCTTCTTGCGCATCGTCGGGTCGAACCGGAACAAGGGCCAGTGGCCGCTGGCCACGGCACGGGCTTGCTCTTTCATGCCGGTGCGCATGTCGATGCCGTGGGCGATGCACTGCGAATACGCAAGCACGACCGACGGGCCCTCGAATGCCTCGGCTTCGCGCAGCGCGATCAACGCCTGTTCGGAGTTGGCGCCGAGCGCGATCTGAGCCACGTATACGTTGCCGTAGGAGATCGCTTGCATGGCAAGGTCTTTGCGTGGCACACGCTTTCCCGCCGCCGCGAATTTCGCCGAGGCGCCCAGGGGAGTCGCCTTGGAAGACTGGCCTCCGGTGTTCGAGTAGACCTCGGTGTCGAGGACGAGCACGTTGACGTCGCGGCCCTGGGCCAGCACGTGGTCGAGGCCGCCGTAGCCGATGTCATAGGCCCAGCCGTCACCGCCGACGATCCACACGCTGCGACGGACCAGGAAGTCGGCGACGGTCAGCAGCATCTGCGCATCGCGCGACCCGATCGGCGCCAACTCGGCTTTCAGGGCCGCCACGCGGGTGCGCTGCGCGGCGTACTCGGATTCGGTGCGCTGGGTGGCCTGCAGCAGCGCCCCGGCCAGATCCGCTCCGAGCTGGGGCGCGAGCCGGGTCAGGAGGTCGCGGGCCAGGCCGGTCTGCTTGTCGATCGCCAGCCGGTAGCCCAGACCGAATTCGGCATTGTCCTCGAAGAGCGAGTTGGACCATGCCGCGCCGCGCCCGTCGGCGTTGGCCTTCCAGGCATGGGTGGGGGTGTTACCCGCGTAGATCGACGAACAACCCGTCGCGTTGGCGATCTGCAGCCGGTCACCGAAAAGCTGTGAGATCAGTTTCAGATAAGGGGTTTCGCCGCATCCGGCACAGGCGCCGCAGAACTCGAACAGCGGCTCCAGGAGTTGCACTCCGCGCACATTGGCGAAGTTCACCTGTTGGCGGTCGGGTGTGGGCAGTGTCTCGAAGAATGCGATGTTGTCGCGTTCCTGCCGCAGGATCGGCAGCTTGTCGCCCATATTGATGGCGCGCCGGTCGTCGCCCGCTTGGCTGTAGGCCGGGCAGTTCTCCACGCAGACACCGCAGCCGGTGCAGTCCTCGACGTAGATCTGCAGGGTGAAGCGCGCGTCGGGATAGCCGCGGGCGTTGACCGGCGCGGACGGGAAGTCCTCCGGCGCGTCGGTCAGGCTATTCGCGTTGTACGTCTTCACGCGGATCACGCTGTGCGGGCAGACGATGCTGCACTGGCCGCACTGGATGCACAGCGCCGGATCCCAGATGGGCACCTGCACGGCGATGTTGCGCTTCTCGTACTGTGTCGTGCCCACCGGAAAGGTGCCGTCCACCGGCAGCCGGCTCACGGGGATGTCATCGCCGCGCCCGGCCATGATCTCCGCGGTGACCCGGCGCACGAACTCCGGCGCGTCGGGCGCGACGATCGGTGGCATTTCTTCGCTGCCGGTGGTGGGCGTCTCGGGCACGTGCACCTCATGCAGGGCGTCGAGGGCGGCGTCGACCGCGGCGAAATTGAGCTTCACCACCGCTTCGCCCTTGCCGGCGTAGGTTTTTTCGATGAAGCGTTTGACTTCGGCGGTGGCCTCCGCGGACGGCAACACCCGGGCCAGGTGGAAAAAGCAGGTCTGCAGGATGGTGTTCACCCGTGGCCCAAGCCCGATCCGCAGCGCCACGGCCGAGGCGTCGATGACGTGGAAACGCAGCTTCTTGTCGATGATCTGCCTTTGGACCTGGTGTGGAAGCCGACCCCAGACGTCGTCGGGTCCGTAGGGGCTGTTGAGCAGGAACGTCGCTCCCGGGACAGCCGCGCCGAGGACGTCGCGCTTGGTCAGAAAGCTGAATTTGTGGCAGGCCACGAAGTCGGCGTGGCGGATCAGGTAGGGCGCCGCGATCGGCCGCGTCCCGAAGCGCAGGTGCGATGCCGTCTCGGCGCCCGACTTGTGGGAATCGTATTCGAAGTAGGCCTGGGCGTAACGCTGCGGCGCCTGGCTGAGAATCTTGACGCTGTTCTTGTTGGCGCCGACCGTCCCGTCGGCCCCGAGCCCGAAGAACAGGCAGCGCACGGTGTCGTCGGGCTCGATGTCCAGTGTCCGGTCGTAGTCGAGGCTGGTGTGGCCGACATCGTCGATGATCCCGACCGTGAAGTGGTTGCGAGGCACCGGCTTGGCCAGTTCGTCGAACACCGCCTTGGCCATCCCGGGATGGAAATCCTTGGAGGACAGTCCGTATCGTCCACCGATCACCCTCGGCATCCGCGTGAGCCGGCCCTCGGCGACGGCGTCGCTCAGTACCGCCACGACGTCGGCGTGCAGTGGTTCCATCGGCGCGCCGGGCTCTTTCGTCCGGTCGAGCACCGCGATCGAGCGCACGGTCTGCGGCAGCGCGTCCAGGAAGTGTTCGGCGGAGAACGGCCGATACAGCAGGACCTGCAGGGCACCCACCTTCTCGCCACGGCGATTGAGCCAGCGCGCGGTCTCGCGCACGACTTCGGCGGCCGACCCCATGCTGATGACCACGCGCTCGGCGTCGTGCGGGCCGTCGTAGCGAAACAGGGAATAGCGCCGGCCGCACAGAGCCGCGAGCCGGTCCATGCTCGACTGCACGATCGCAGGCAGGCGGGCGTAGAAGGGGTTCACCGCCTCGCGTGTCTGGAAATAGGTGTCCGGGTTCTGCCAGGTCCCCCTGATGACCGGGCGTTCCGGGCTCAGGCCGCGCTCGCGGTGGGCGTGCACCACGTCATCGTCGATCATGGCGGAGATGTGGGCGTCGGGCAGCAGCGCAATCTTGTTGTACTCGTGCGAGGTTCGAAAGCCGTCGGTGAAGTGGATCAATGGGACGCGCGCCGTGAGCGTGGCGGCCTGCGCGACCAGCGCAAGGTCATGGGCTTCCTGCACCGAGGCGGCGCCGAGAATCCCGAAGCCGGTGACCCGCGCGGCCATGACGTCTTGATGGTCGCCGAAGATCGAGGAGGCCCCGGCGGCCAGCGCGCGTGCGGCCACGTGAAAAACCGTCGAGGTCAGCTCGCCGGCGATCTTGTACATGTTGGGCAGCATTAGCATCAGGCCCTGCGAGGCGGTGAAAGTCGTTGTCAGCGCGCCGCTTTGCAGTGAGCCGTGCACACAGCCCGCGGCGCCGCCCTCCGACTGCATCTCCTGCACGACCGGGACGCTGCCCCAGATGTTGCACAGGCCCCGATCCGACCAGGCATCGGCCAGTTCGGCCATCGGCGACGACGGGGTGATCGGGTAGATGGCGCAGACCTCGTTGACCCGATAGGCGATGTGCGCCACGGCGGTGTTGCCGTCGACAGTGTCGTCGCGCTCCGTCGCATCGGCTCCTCGTGGTGCCTCGGGTGGTTGCCGCATGCGCCTATCTCCGTACCTTGAAACTGCTCGGCGTCAACGCTTCGCGGTGCCTGCCCGACGGCGCGGGCTGCCCGGGCGGCTCGGGCACCATCTCGATGGCGTGGCACGGGCACTGCTCGAAACACGTTGCGCAGCCGGTACACAGGTCGAGTTCGACGCTGTAGCCGCGCCCGGGGCCCAGGCGGGTGATCGCCTGTTCGGGGCAGGCCGCGTAGCAGTTGTCGCATTCGAAGCAGTTGCCGCACGACAGGCAGCGTTGTGCCTCGTAGCGCGCCTGCGTTTCGTCCAGACCCGCCACGATTTCGCCGAACCCGCCGCGCTGCGCGGGCGGGACTTCGGGCTGTTGGCTGCGCGGGGCGTCCAAGTAGTCGAGCAGATGCAGCATGTCGAAGGTGACCAGCGGGTGCGAGGGCGGGTGCCGGTAGGTTTCGCCTCTCATCCAGGCGTCCATGGCGCGTGCCGCCAGCTTGCCGTGCCCGACGGCCGCGGTCATGGTCCGGGGGCCGCCGATGCAGTCCCCGCCGGCGAAGACCCCCGGGTGCCCGGTCATCAAGACCTCGTCCACCTGCACCACATTGTCCGGGTTGATCCGGACACCGGCCGCGCCGCGCAGCAAGGACAGGTCGCTGTGCTGGCCGATGGCCAGCACGACCGAATCGGCGGCAATGCGCTCGGTTTCGCCGGTCGGGGTAAGGCTGCCGTCGGGGTTCATCGCGACCTTTTCGATCAGAATCCCCGCGGCGCCGAACTGTTCGACGGTGCTGAGCCACTTGATCTTCACGCCCTCCGCGAACGCCTCGCGGGCCTCGCCGGGCGATGCCGCGAGATGGGACTCGTCGCGGCGGTACACCAGCACCGCGTCGCGTGCCCCGAGCCGCCGGGCGGTGCGAGCGGCATCCATGGCGACATCGCCGCCACCGATGACCGCCACCGCACGGCCGAGCCGGGGTTGGCGACCCTTTTTCGCCTCGCCGAGCAGCGCGACCGCGTCGGTGAGCTTTTTGCCGTCCATCGCCGGAATGTCCAGGTGGTTGGCCTCCTGGGCGCCGACGGCCACGAAGACGGCGTCGAAGCCGCCAGTGCGCATCTCGCCGGCCACATCCTCGACGCGATGGCCGCACGTGAGGGTGATCCCCGGCATGGCAGTGATGCGGGCGACCTCCTGGCGCAGCGGTTCGCGCGGCAGGCGATAAGCCGGGATGCCGCAGGTCATCATCCCGCCGGGTTCCTCGGCGGCATCCCGGATCTCGACACGGTGACCCATGCGCGCCAGGTGATAGGCGCACGCCAGCCCGCCCGGACCCGCGCCGACGACCAGAACCGACTTACCGCTGGGTGCCGCGACGGGCACGCGCCAGGCTTCGTCGGCCGCGAGATCGCCCAGGAAGCGCTCGACGGCGTGGATCGCCACGGATGTGTCCAGTGACGCGCGGTTGCAGCCGCTTTCGCAGGGGTGATAGCACGCCCGCCCGTGAGTCGACGGCAGCGGATTGTCCTCGACGAGCGCCCGCCACGCCTTTTCGTATTCTCCGTCGTGCGCGTGGGCCAGCCAGGCCTGGATGTTCTCGCCGGCCGGGCAGGCGTGATTGCACGGCGGTAGCAGATCCACGTAGAGCGGTCGCTGCCATCGGTGGCTGCCCACGCCCCTGCGCGTCGTTTCCCGCAGGACCTGGGTCATATCGGGCAGATTCAACGACACGACGTCCCTCCAGGCCGACACGATTCCGCCGACCGACAGCGGAGCCGTCGGTGTGCCCGTCTGGCCGCCGCGACGAACGCGCATCCCTTTGTCGCCGAATCGCTACGACGTTTGTACGGCACAGCCGGCCGGCGGGCGTAGGGCCTTAAGCCCTGCGGGAGCCTGGCCGAATGTCACACCACGACGTGCTCGGACGGTCGATCAACGGCCCCGCGACTCGGGACTTCCGCCCCTACTGCGCGTCGTGTGGCGGTGGTCGAATCGGGACCAGCCATGAACGCGAGGAGACCGTAGATGACGGCCAACCACGAGGGCGGTATGACCTGCCACATCGACGTGCTGATCGACGAGCACGAGGAGCGGACCCGGGCCAAGGCGAGGCTGTCCTGGGCGGGCAACTCCCTCGTCGGCATCGGCCTGGCGCGAGTCGACCCGCTCGACGAGCCGGTGGCCAAGATTGGCGAGGAGCTTGCCATCGCCCGCGCACTGACGGATCTGGCGAACCAGTTGTTCGCGCTGACGTCGACCGACATCCAGACCAGCACCCATCAGCCGGTCACCCGGCTGCATCACTGACCTTTGGCCCTGCAGCAACGAATCCTGAAAGCGTAGCGTAGCAACGAATGATGAGACAACGCCCCGAGTTACCGGCCGCCTTTGAGGTGGAGGTCACGACGCACGGCCGGCTGGCCGGCGCCGACGACTACGCCCGGACCAAGGTCGGTGAGCTCGGCCGGCTCACCCACGAGCCGGTGCTGCACGCTCACGTTCGGCTGAGCGAGCACGGCGACCCGGCGGTCGCCCGCCGGGTTATCGCGCAGGCGAACCTCGACGTCGACGGCCGGCTGGTCCGCGCCCAGGTCGAAGGGGTCACGGCGCGCGAGGCCGTCGACCGCCTCGAGGCGCGGCTGCGCCACCGGCTGGAACGCAGCGCCGAGCACTGGGAAGCCAGGCGGGGCGGGACGCCCCGCCGCGGGCCGCACGAATGGCGGCACCAGTCCGAGCCCGCCCACCGGCCGCATTACTTCCCCCGGCCCGAAAGCGAACGTCGGGTCATGCGGCACAAGTCGTTCAGCGTGCCCATGTGCACCGTCGACGAGGCCGGGTTCGAGATGGAACTGCTCGACTACGACTTCCATCTCTTCACCGAGAAGGGCACCAGGCAAGACAGCGTGCTCTATCGGGGCGGCCCCGCCGAATACCGCTTGGCGCAGATCGATCCGCAGTCCGCCGACGACCTGGCACCATTCGAGCTTCCGCTGACCATCAGTCCCGCGCCCGCCCCGCGGCTTACCGTCGAGCAGGCGATCGAACGGATCGGGCTGCTCGGCCTGCCGTTTCTGTTCTTCGTCGACACCGCACGCGAGCGCGGCAGCGTGCTGTACCACCGCTACGACGGTCATTACGGGCTCATCACACCGGCGAACTGAGCGCGCGGCGTAAACCGTCGAGAGCATGAAACCCCCGTGCCGCGGCGGTCCCGGAAACTCCCCCCTGTCCGGGACCGCCGCTCTCGACTCAGCCCTTGACGACCCCCAGCGGGACCAGGCGGGCGACCTTGCGTGCCAGGCCGCCGTGGTGACTGGCCTCGATGACGTGGTCGATTTCCTTGTACGCCTCGGGTTTTTCCTCGGTGATTCCCCTGCGGGCGGTGCCGTGCACGAGGATGCCGCCCGCCGTAAGGCGGGTACGTATCTGCCCTCCGCTGGTGTGGCGGGCCGCCTGATGACGGCTCTGCACGCGCCCGGCACCGTGTGCGGTGGAATAGAACGCGGGATTGCCGACCACCCCGGCGAGCGCATACGACGCCGTGCCCATCGTTCCCGGGATGAGCACCGGTTGACCGATCGATGCCAGCCCGTCGGGCAGTTCGGCGTGATGCGGCGGCAGTGAGCGGGTGGCGCCTCTGCGGTGAACGCACAGGCAGCGCGGCCGGCCGTCGACGGAGTCACTTCGATCTTAAATTAACCAGATTGTGCGATACGTCGTAGAGCAGATCCAGCGCGCTCGCGGTTTAGTCATCGAATACCCGGCGCGTTGCCGCGGTGAGCAATTGGCGTTTGGCGCCACCGGAGTTGGCCATCGCCGCCATCGCCACGATGTGCGGTAGAGCCCGGTGCCCGGAAGCGCTTTCCGCCATGATATTTCGCAGAGCTGGTGCCCGCTTCTACGCGCCCCGACGGCCGGACCTCTCGGCGACGGCGTAGCGCAGCACCGCACCCACCCCGTCGGCCGGGGCGATCCGTTTATCGGCGCGCATCACGGCGGCGCCCACCGCGATCGCGCTGAACGGCAACGCCTCGTCGGCCCGCGCCACCCGTACCACCGGTTCGCCGAGCTCGGAGAGCGCGTCGGCGTCGGGGGCGATGGTCGTCAGCGCCTCGGCGGTGACCACGGTGGCATCGCCCGGATCGCCGACGATCAGCGTGTCGACGTCGCCGTCGCGCAGCGCCGCGCAGACGGCGGCCAGCCCCTCGACCGCCAGGCCCGAGTCGCGCCCGCGTTCGGCTTCGAAGCGCTCGGCCACGTCGGCCATCTCGGCGCCGCGGCGCCGGTCGAACTCCGCGGCCGTCAGCTCGCGGATCTCATCCGCGCCGATAGCGCTCTTGCGGGTACCCGCGTGCAGCTGTGTCACCCGGTCGGCAACCCGCTTGGGCAATGCGGGGACCAGCTCGGCGAGCGAACGGGCGTCACCGCTGACGAACACCACCTCGGGGTGGGATTCGTCCACCAACCGCGTCAGATGGTCGGCGACGGCCCGGCAGTTCATGCGCACGGCCTCATCGGTCGTGTGCTGAAGGTCGCCGTAACCGTTCCAGCCGGCTGTCACCGGCTTGTGCACCGGGTAACCGACACCGCCGATGCTCTTCGAGCTGACCGCGGTCCCCTGATACAGGCTCACGTCGGCGCCGGCGTGGTCGACCGTGGCGAGCACGTAAGTCGGGAGCCGCATTTCGAGGTCGATCAACGGCAGGACGTAGGGGTAATCCGACAGGCGGACCACGGTGGCCGGTGGTGGGGTGGCCAGCTGCTCGTTGACCAGCACCTGTTCGGCGGTCGCGATCACCGCGCGGCCGCGCCGCCCGACGGCGGGCCGGTGATTGAGCACGGCCCCGTCGAGCATGCCCAGCAGCTCCGCGGCCGCACCCATGCCCTCGAGCCGGGCGTGAATATCGTGCCACTGCGTCTCCTGCACCTCGACGGCGTCCAGGGTGTTGTGGGAGTCATCGAAGTACACCGACGCGAAGGGGCCTTCGGCTTTTGCCAGCCATTTGAGGCGTTCTGATCGCATCGCATCACGCTAGGAACGCCGGGCGCGGGCACGCGAGGGTCGTTAGCCCCCAGATTCGGGCCTAAGGTCATCGCGCCTGCCGGGCGTGCCGCAACGCGTCGAGTTCGCCGGTGATGCTCGGGCTGACCTGCACGGGGTAGGTCCGCTCGCCGGCGTCCAGGGCGCGCAGCGCGGGCGGCAGCCGGTCGATCTGCCGACGCGCCCGCTCACGCGACTCCGCCAGGCCCGAATCGTGGCGCGGCATGCGCCGGCCGTCCTTCATGACGGGCACCAGCAGCGGTTCGCCGCCGAAGTCTTCGCCGGGCCGGGCGATGGTATCGCCGGCGAACACGCCGTCCGCCAGCCGCCGCAGCACCTGTTTGCGGCCCGGGTAGATCACCTTGCCGCTGGAGAACTTGGTCCGCCCGGTGCCGTCGTACTCCACCAGTTTGTATGCCATGTCGAGGGCGGGCGCATCCTGGGAAACAACGACTTTGGTGCCGACGGCGAACGCGTCGATCGGGGATCCGTCGGCCACGAGCGCGGCGATGCGGTACTCGTCGAGACCCGACGAGGCGAAGATCTCGATGTGGTTCAGTCCCGCGGCGTCGAGCTTCGCGCGGGCGGCCTTCGCTAGGGCGCCCAGGTCCCCGGAGTCGAGGCGGATCGCCGCCACGTCGACACCCGCGCCACGGCGGGTCAGCTCGATGACGCGATCGACGCCGCGCAGCGTGTCGAAGGTGTCGACGAGCAACGTGGTGCCGGGGTAGATCCGGGCGAACGCGTCGAACGCGTCGAGTTCGCTGTCGAAAGCCTGCACGAAGCTGTGCGCCATCGTGCCGAACGCGGGAATCCCGTACTCGCGGGCAGCGAGCAGGTTCGAGGTGCCCGCCAGGCCGGCGAGGTAGCCGGCCCGCGCGACTTTGAGCGCCGCGTCGGTGCCGTGTGCGCGCCGCGCCCCGAAGTCCACCACCGTGCGGCCGCGCGCGGCGTCGACCACGCGGGCGGCCTTGCTGGCCAGCACGCTCTGCAGGTGAATCTGGTTCACCACGAACGTCTCGGCGAGCTGGGCCTCAAGGATCGGCGCGATCACCTGCACGATCGGCTCGTGGGGAAAGACCACCGTGCCCTCCGGCACCGCCCACACGTCGCCGGTGAACCGCACGGTGGCGAGCGCCCGCAGGAACTCGTCGGTGAACAAGCCCAGTCCGCGCAGGTAGTCGATGTCGGCCCGGGTGAAGTGCAGTGTCTCCAAATGCTCGAGCACGTCGGGCAATCCGGCGGCCATGACGTAGGACCGGGTCTCGGGAAGCTTGCGGAAGAACGTCTCGAACACCGCCGTTCCCGACATGCCCCGGGCCAGGTAGGCCTGCGCCATCGTGACCTCGTAGAGGTCGGTGAACAGGGCCCCGGGGGTCATTGCTCGTAGAGCGCCGACAGCCGGTCCGCGAACTTCTCGATCACGGCCTTACGGCGTAGCTTCAGGCTCGGCGTCAGATCACCGGACTCGACCGAGAGCTCGTGGTCGGCGATCGTGAACTTCTTGATCTGCTCCCAACGGTTCAACTCCAGGTTGAGCGCGTCGATGTATCCCGCGATCAGCTCCCGCGTCCTCTCGTCGTGCGCGATCTCGGCAAAAGGCTTGCCCGCCAAGCCGTTCTTGGCGGCCCAGTCCGCGATCGCCTCGCCGTCGAGGCTGACCAGCCCCACGCAGTACGGCTTGCCCTCCCCGTACACGAGCAGCTCGCTGGCATACGGGCACAGGCCCTTGAACTTCGCGTCGATCGCCGACGGCGCAACGTATTTGCCTTGCGAGGTCTTGAACATGTCCTTTTTGCGGTCGGTGATCCGCAGGAACCCGTCGGCGTCGATCTCCCCGACGTCACCGGTGTGGAACCAGCCGTCGGCGTCGAGCGCTTCGGCGGTGGCGTCCGGCAGGTCGTGGTAGGCGGTCATCAGCCCCGGCCCCCGCAGCAGGATCTCGCCGTCGTCGGCGATCCTCACCTCGGTGGCCGGGAATGGCCAGCCGACCGTCCCGAACCGGTAGGCGTGGGGGCGGTTGATGAACGAGGCGGCCGCGGTCTCGGTCAGCCCGTAGCCCTCGAGCACCACGATCCCGACGGCGTCGAACCACCGCGCGACGTCGCGGTCCAGGGCGGCGGCCGCCGAGACGAAGAACCGCAACCGGCCGCCGAAGCGCTGCCGGATGGTGTCCAGCACCAGGCGGTCGGCGACCTTGTAGGCCAGCGAGGACACCAGCGACGGCTTTCTGCCGGCCTGCCGGGCCTCGGACACGTTCCTGCCGACCGCGATCGCCCAGTCGAACATCTTTTTCGTGAGCAGTCCCCGCTCGGCGACCATTCCCTCGATGCGGGCGTGGGCCTTTTCGAAGATGCGCGGTGCCGCGCCCATGATGGTCGGCCGCAGGTCCGCGAGGTTGTCGACGATCCTCTCGACCCGGCCGTCGATCGCCGTGGGGAAACCGATCTGCAGCGGCAACGCCAGCATCACCTTGCCGAACGCATGGGCCAGCGGCAGCCACAGGAAGTTCAGGTCGTCGGGCCCGAGGATGTTCAGCGCGTCGATGGCCGCGGCGGTGTAGGTCCACGCCCCGTGGGTCAGCCGCACGCCTTTGGGCCGCCCGGTGGTACCGGACGTGTAGATCAGGCTGGCGAGCTGGGCCGGGCCGATCGCCGCGACCCGTTCCCGGATGGCGTCGGGGGAGTCGGCGAGCAATTGCTTGCCCAGCTGCTCCAGTTCGGCCAGGCTGATCACCCAGTCGCCGTCACCGTTGCCGTCGATGAGCACCACCTTGCTCACGTCGGGCAGTTCGGTGCGGCGCTCGAGCAGCTTGTCGAGCTGGCCCTGGTCCTCGGCGACGACGACGCGGCTGCCCGAATTGGCGACGATGTAGGCGACGTCGGCGGCGTTCGTCGTCGGATACACCGTGGTGGTCGCCGCGCCCGCGCACATCACGGCGAAGTCGACGAGCACCCACTCGTAGCGCGTCGACGACGCGAGCGCCACCCGGTCCTCCGGGGCGATCCCCAGCGCGATCAGCCCGCCCGCGATGTTGGCGACGCGCTCACCGACCTGCTGCCAGGTGACGCTGTCCCAGCTGTGGTCCTGTGGGTACCGAAAGGCTTCCGCTTGCGGTGTGGCGGCGACGCGGTCGAGAAACATCCGCGCCACCGAGGGCGCGCGATTTTCGATCTTGGTGAAGTCCGGCCTCTCCATCGAGGCGAGTGGTGTTGTCATTTCGCTAATCCATTGGTGCCGTGCCGAATGCCGCGGGTTGGGTTATCGGTAACCCCGATCCTGCGGTGATCCCGGCCGCGGGGATAGAGACGAAAGTCACCCGATCGCCGGCGGCGAACCGCCGGCCGGGCAGGGCCTTTTGTCACCGCGCCCATCGGCTAATTGCCCCGGCGCCGGGCGCGCCGCTCGCGTAGCGTACAGCCCGTGACCAAGTACCCGGGTCGGTGACATGACGCGCCGCGGCAGCCGATCACGGCCGGCGGTGGCCGCCGAGCGGGCTGCCGCGAGCGCCGTGTGCGCCGAGGAGTTGGCCGCGCTGGACGTCTTCGCCGGCATTCCGGCGGAAGACCTCGCTGTTCTGGCTGCCGACCTGATGCCGCTACGCGCGGTCCCCGGCGAGGTCTTGATGCGGCAGGGCGAGCGGGCGACGTCCTTTGCGATCATCACCTCGGGCCGCGTCGCGATCAGCCACCTCGGCCCCCGAGGCCAGGTTGCCGAAACCGGGCTCGCTCCGGGAACGGTCGTTGGCGAAATCGCCCTGCTGCGAGAACAACCCAGAACGGCGACGGTGACGGCGATGGACAATGTCTTCGGGTACACCGGATACGCCGGCGCCTTCGACCGCATGCTGGCCATGCCGGTCGTCGCCGAGCGGATGGTCCGCACCGCACGGCAGCGGCTGGCCGCCTACATCACTCCGATTCCGGTGTCGACCAACGACGGTGCCGCGCTGCTGCTGCGTCCGGTCCTGCCCGGCGACGCCGAGCGTTTCAAGAGCGACGGTTGCTTCTCGCGGCAGACCCTCTACCGCCGCTACCAGGGTGGCACTCCGACCGACGCCCGGCTGGCCTACCTGTTCGAGGTCGACTACGTCGACCACTTCGTCTGGGTTGTCACCGACGGGCCGCAGGGGCCGGCCGTCGCCGACGCGCGCTTCATCCGCGACGAGGACGACCACGGCTCGGCCGAGGTCGCGCTCACCGTGGCCGACGCCTACCAGGGCCGCGGCGTCGGCACGCTGCTGTTGGGGGCGCTGGCGCTGGCCGCACGCATCGACGGGATCGAGCGGTTCCACGCCCGCGTTTTCTCGGACAACCCGCCCGCCCGCGCGCTGGGCGACAAGGTGAACGCTCGCTGGCAGCACGAGGAGCCCGGGGTGGTCACGACGACGGGGGAGATCCCCGCCGATGCCGACGTGCCCCTCGACCCCGACATGTGCCGGCGGATCCGGCGCGTGGCCCGCCAGGTGATCCACGCGGTCGACTAG
>NZ_JBYCLG010000323.1:0-12501 GCF_057473785.1 Mycobacterium sp. TH-M103 | reverse complement strand
CGAAGGAGCGGCCGGAGATCGCCGGGTCGCGCATCCAGTCGTACTGGCCGTGCATGACGTTGTGGCCGATCTCCATGTTGTCGAGGATCTTCGACAGGCCCAGCATCGCGGTGCCGACCAGCCAGGCCGGGGGCAGGAACAGCAGGGCCCGCCCGCCGGCCTCTAGCGCCCGCTGGGCCTTGATGACGCGACGGATGTAGTCGGCGTCCTTTTGGCCCAGGTCGGCAAGGACGCGGTCTCGCAGCGCGTCGAGTTCGCGGCCGAAGGCTTCGGCCTGATCCGGGGTCAGCGTGATCTTGTTCTGTGGCATGGTTTTCCCTCCGGGATCTAGAGCGCGATGTCGACGTCGCCGACCGGGACGGACACGCAGATCTGGACGTCGTCGTCGGGGACGGTCGAGACCGCGCCGGTGACCAGGTTGCGCACGGTGCCGGCGCTCTTGCGCCGCGTGCAGGTGTGGCAGATGCCCATCCGGCATCCGCTGGCCGGGGCCAGCCCGGCCGACTCGGCTTGCTCGAGCAGCGGCCGGCCGTCGTCGAAGACATCGATGGCACTGTCGGAGAAAGTGATTCGCCCGCCCGACGGTGTCGTCGGCGCATCGAGTGCGGGCGGCACAAAGCTCTCGGTGTAGACGTTGTCGCAGTGCTCGCGGACCGTCTCGACCAGGGCCGCCGGGCCGCACACGAACACCGCATCCGGTGCCGGCATGGCTGCCGCGAGGTGTTCCGGTCCGCAGCGGCCGACGAGGTCGCCACCGCCCGCGCGGGTGTAGCCGTGCAGCACCCGCACGCCGGGGAGCGGCGCGGCCAGCTCGTCGCGATAGCACGCATCCACGGGGGTGCGCGCGTAGTGGACGAACGCGACCTCGGCGCCGGGCGTGTCCGGGTGGCCCTCGGCGACCAGGGTGCGCAGCATCGCCATGACCGGCGTGATGCCGCTGCCGCCGGAGACGAACAGGATCCGTCGCGGTCGCCGGGCCGGCAGGACGAAGTCGCCCCCGACCCCGGACAAGCCGACCACCATGCCGCGGCGGGCACGGTGGTAGAGATAGTTGGACACCAGCCCGCCGTCGTGGCGACCGACCGTCAACTCGAGAGTGGCCGCACCTTCGGCGTTGGCCGGTGAATAGCAGCGGGTGTGCCGGCGGCCGTCTATCTCGACGGTGAGGTTGACGTACTGACCGGCCTTGACGGCATGGGCGGTGGTGAAGGTTTCGTTCGGGGCGAGCGTGAGGGTGACGCTGCGCGGAGTCGTCCGCCGGACGTCGACGACCCTGGCGCGGGCTTCCCCCCGCGTCCAGGTCGGATCCACCAACTCGGTGTACCGGTCGACGCCGTGCGGACCGGTGAGCAGGTCGAGCAGATCGGAACCCAGAACTCGCTTCCGGAACGCCCGGGCGAGGGTCCCACCGGAGGTGTGCGTAGTTTGAGTGAACATGTGTACACGGTGCTACCGCCCGGTCCAGGTAGTCAAGGCTTTCCCGCAGCTCTGTGTTAGGGTTCACACAGTGAACAGCCGTACGCCTGGCTCACGGCCGCGGGGTTCCGGACGCGAACGCTCCCGCGACAGCCCGTCGCGCGAGGAGCGCAAGCAGGCCACCAGGCGCGCCATCATCGACGCGGCGCTCAAGTTGCTGGGAGACCGCAGCTTCTCCAGCCTGAGCCTGCGCGAGGTCACCCGCGAGGCCGGGATCGTGCCGGCGGCGTTCTACCGTCACTTCGAGTCGATGGAGGCGCTCGGCCTGGTGCTGATCGACGAGTCGTTCCGTTCGCTGCGCGACACGCTGCGCGCGGCGCGCGCCGGCAGGTTCGACCCCAACCGGGTGATCGAGTCGTCCGTCGAGATCCTGATCGGCAGCGTCGCCGAGCGCCGCGAACACTGGCGCCTGATCGGCCGCGAGCGCAACAGCGGGCTGAGCGTGCTGCGCTACGCCATCCGCACCGAGATCCGCCTGATCACCTCGGAGCTGGCCACCGACCTGGCCCGCTTCCCGGGGCTCAACGCCTGGAGCACCGAGGATCTCAACGTGCTGGCCACCTTGTTCGTCAACGCGATGATCGCCATCGCCGAGGCAATCGAGGACGCGCAGAGCGCCGAGGCGCTGGAAGAGATCCGGCGCATCGCCGTCAAACAGCTCAGGATGATCGCCGTCGGCATCGCCGGCTGGCGGAGCAGCCCCTGACTCGGCTCACCGCTCGCGGGTGAGGTCCGGAGCGGCGTTCTCGTCGACGACCTCGTAGAACGACTCGCCGTCCTCGGGGGCGCCGTAGATCTGGCCCCGATGGGCCCGCCCTAGAGGTTCGTCGGCCACCGGCCCCGTCGCACCCTCGGGCACGTCGGGCGCTCCTGTGCCAGCCGCCGGTCGAGGGACTCGCCCTCGCGTGCTTCGCGTGCCGTCACACCGAAGCGGTCCGCCTCGCTCCAGCCCTCCGGCGGATCGACGACGATGTCGCCGTCGTCGTTGTGCACCTCGTCGGAATCGGTGCCCTCGCGCGGGTTCAGCGTTCCCCCGGGTCCGCCCTCCTCGGGGAGGTCCGCGGGGTTGAGCAATTGCTCGAAGCCATCAAACTGATCCGCCGGCTGTGGAGCGGTTCGCGGATCTCTCTCGCGGGCAAATACTTTCAGAAGAACTCATTGAAGATCTACGATCTGCCGCCGACACACCCCCGCCGATCTTCGTGGCGGCCGGCGGCCCCAAGAGCGCGACCCGGGCTGGCCGCTACGGCGACGGGTGGATCGGCCAGGACCGCGGCGTCGCCAACCCCCGGCTGATCGCCGCATTCGCCGGGGGTACGCGGGCCGCCGGTCGCGACCCCGCCAACCTGGGCAAGCGCGCCGAGATGTTCGCCGTCGTCGGGGACAAGGACCAGGCTGCCCGGAACGCGGTCCTGTGGCGGTTCACCGCCGGCGCCGTCGACCAGCCCAACCTCCTCGACCAGGGGCTCGCCGATTGGACCGTCGGCATCGACCCGGCACCCCACATCGCCGCCGTACAAAGGTTCTCGACGCCGGCGCCGTCCCGTTCCTGCACTTCCCCAGGAAGATTCGGTCACCGCCATCGACTTCTATTCCTCCCGCGTCGTGCCCGAGCTGCACTGAGATCGCTCGTTCGAGGTGCACACCCCCGGGTATCCGCGCCCGGACGGAGGACCGGCCCGGTGATGCCGCGGCGGGGAGGATCGCATGGTCGCAGAAGTCGAACTGGTACGCGTGCCGCAGACTGAGTCGCAGTGCGCCGTCGCGCCGGAGGTTCCCACGGTCGCCGGTCGCTACGCTGGATTGCATGTCGGATGAACGACGTGGGGAATCCGATGTCCCAGAGTGCATCGTCCCGGACTCCAAACACGAGCTGGCCGTGCGGATGGCCGAATTGGCCCGCACGCTTGCCGTCACCCGCCCGGTCGAGCACACCCTGAAAGGAGGTGACCGGCTCCGCACTGCAGATGATTCCGGGGGCCGATGCTGTGGGCGTGCTGCTGGTGGCCAAGGGCGGGGCCTTCGAATCCGTGGCCGGCACCCACGACGTGGTGGCCGAGCTCGACAAGCTGCAGATCACCTTCGGCGAGGGGCCCTGCGACGAGGCCGCCCTGCACGAAACGATTGTGCGCAGCGACGATCTGGGCGCCGAGACGCGCTGGCCGCGGTTCGCGCCGGGCGCCGTCCAGCAGGGGGTGCTGCGCGCCCTGTCGTTCAAGCTGTACACCTCGGATCGGACCGCGGGGGCGCTGAACGTGTTCGGCTTCACCGCCGGTGCGTGGGAGCCCGAGGCCGAGACCGTCGGCTCGGTGCTGGCCGCGCACGCCGCCGCGGCGATCCTGGCCGGGCGGCACGCGCAGCAGATGCAGACCGCGCTGTCCACCAGGGACCGCATCGGCCAGGCCAAGGGCATCATCATGGAGCGCTACGGCGTCGACGACATCCGCGCCTTCCAGATGCTGCGGCGACTGTCCCAGGAGCGACAGATGAAGCTGGCCGCCATCGCCCAGCGCGTCATAGAGACCCGCGGCGAGCGCCACTGAGGCCGGGTGGCGGCGCCGCCCCCCCGCGGCATCGCCGGCTCTAGGATGGTGGGACTCCATCAACGATGCCGGTGCGGCGCTGCACCGGGGAACGGCTGGCGACGGTGTGGGACTTCGAAACGGACCCGGAATACCAGGCGAAGCTCGACTGGGTCGAAAAGTTCATGGCCGACGAACTCGAACCGCTGGACCTTGTCGCCCTCGATCCCTACGACAAGAAGAACCCCGAGACGATGGCGGTCCTGCGGCCGTTGCAGCAGCAGGTCAAGAACCAGGGGCTATGGGCCGCCCACCTGCGGCCCGAACTCGGCGGTCAGGGCTTCGGCCAGGTCAAGCTCGCGCTGCTCAACGAGATCCTCGGGCGCTCGCGGTGGGCGCCGTCGGTGTTCGGCTGCCAGGCGCCCGACTCCGGTAATGCCGAGATCCTGGCGCTGTTCGGCACCGACGAGCAGAAGGCCCGCTACCTGCAGCCCCTGCTCGACGGCGAGATCACGTCCTGCTATTCGATGACCGAACCGCAGGGCGGTTCGGATCCCGGCCAGTTCGTCACCGCGGCCACCCGCGACGGTGACGACTGGGTGATCAACGGGGAGAAGTGGTTTTCCACCAACGCCAAGCACGCGTCGTTCTTCATCGTCATGGCCGTCACCAATCCCGAGTCGCGCACCTACGACAAGATGTCGCTGTTCATCGTCCCCGCCGAGACACCGGGCATCGAGATCGTGCGCAACGTCGGCGTGGGCGCCGAATCGTCCAGGCGAGCCAGCCACGGCTACGTCCGCTACCACGACGTCCGGGTGCCGGCCGATCATGTGCTGGGCGGCGAGGGCCAGGCCTTCATGATCGCGCAGACCCGGCTGGGCGGCGGCCGAATCCACCACGCAATGCGCACGATCGCGTTGGCGCGCAGCGCATTCGACATGATGTGCGAGCGCGCGGTGTCCCGCAAGACGCGGCACGGCCGGCTAGCCGACTTCCAGATGACCCAGGAGAAGATCGCCGACAGCTGGATCCAGATCGAGCAGTTCCGGCTGCTGGTGCTGCGCACGGCCTGGCTGATCGACAAGCATCACGACTACCAGAAGGTGCGCCGCGACATAGCCGCCGTCAAGGTCGCCATGCCGCAGGTGCTGCACGACGTCGCCCAGCGGGCCCTGCACCTGCACGGCGCGCTCGGCGTCTCCGACGAGATGCCGTTCGTCAAGATGCTGGTGGCCGCCGAGTCACTGGGCATCGCCGACGGTGCCACCGAGTTGCACAAGATGACGGTCGCCCGCCGCACGCTGCGCGAATACCAGCCGGTTACAACGCCTTTCCCGTCCGCGCACATACCGACCCGGCGCGCCGAGGCACAGGCCCGCCTGGCCGAACGCCTGGAGCACTCGATCGCCGAGTTCTGAGGGTTTGGCCGGCCGCGTTCGTGTGGTCCGCTCGCCGAGATCGACGTTTTGCAGGCCGCCTCTTGCACTTTGTCTGCGAAACGTCGATTTGGGTGACCAGCTGCCGGGGTGATTATGTAGCGCGGGCAGTCAGGAGATGTAGCGGACGATGCTCTCGGCCACGCACGCCGGCTTGGGTGCGCCCTCGATCTCGACGGTGGTCGACACCGTCGCCTGCGCGGCGCCGTCGCCGAGGTCGTCGACGCTGACCAGTGAGCTCTGCGCGCGCACCCGGGAACCCACCGGGACCGGGGCGGGAAAGCGAACTTTGTTGAGGCCGTAGTTGATTGCGAGCTTGATGCCCTTGACCGTGTACATCTGGTGCTGCAGCCGCGGCAGCAGCGCCAGGGTCATGAACCCGTGGGCGATGGTGGTGCCGAATGGCCCGGCGGCCGCGCGCTCGGGGTCGACGTGGATCCACTGGTGATCGCCGGTCGCGTCGGCGAACAGGTTGACGTCTTCCTGGGTGATCGTCACCCAGTCGCTCTGCCCGATGGTCTCACCCGTCGCGGCGGTGAGTTCGGCTACTGATTCGAAGATGCGCATGCGGTGTTCTCCTTGGGCTCCGGGTGGTAACAATAGCGCCGGATCGGGGCATGTTTGTCCGGGGGTCGTGGGGGTGGTCGCCGGGGAACGGCGCATGGCATCCGGCGCGACTTCGCGCCGCAGCAGCCCGATCCGGTTTGCCGGAAGCCGTCGCGGGAACCCAGGAGCGAACAGCGAAAGGACTCGCACATGCCTGAATTTAAGGTTCACAAGGCCGAATCCGACGTCGAGCCCGAAACCCACGAGTCGCGCCCGCGCGCTGGCCGCGGCGACGAGGACGGCACGTACGTCGGCCAGACCAGCCCCGACGACTCGATCGACGTCGGCGAGACCGGAGCCGAAGCCCGCGCCAACGAGAAGTAGCCGGTGCAAGATGGGGCGGTGCGGCTGCTGCTCATCGCCGATACCCACCTCCCGCGGCGCGGGCACGACCTGCCCGCCCGGGTGTGGGACGAGGTCGACGCGGCCGACGTCGTCGTCCACGCCGGCGACTGGACGAGCGTCGAGCTGCTCGACGAGCTGCAGAACCGGGCCGCCCGGCTGCTGGCGTGCTGGGGCAACAACGACGGACCGCGGTTGCGCGCGCGGCTGCCTGAGCGTGCCGACGCGGTGCTCGACGGCCTGCATGTCACGGTGGTCCACGAGACGGGCGCCGCGGCCGGGCGGGAGGCCCGGATGTCGCGGCTCTACCCCGACAGCAACCTGCTGGTGTTCGGCCACAGCCACATCCCCTGGGACACCACGACGACCACCGGCCTGCGGCTGCTCAACCCCGGCTCGCCGACCGACCGCCGCCGGCAACCCCACTGCACGTACATGACCGCGACCGTGACCGGCGGCGCCCTGACCAGCGTCGACCTCCACAAGCTTGAAAGATAGCTTCCCTAAAGAGGTATTATCGGAGGGGTGACAACCCGTTCCGCCCTCGCCGCCGACGTGACCCGTGCCGTCGGCCGGTTCCGCCGCCACCTGCGGCGCTCCGCCGGGACCGGCTACGCCCCCGGGCAACTGTCGGAGTCCCAGGCCGAACTGCTGCGGCTGATCGCCAGGAGGCCGGGGATCTCGGTCAACGAGGCCGCCGCCGAACTCGGCCTGGTGCCCAACACCGCCTCCACCCTGGTGTCGAAGCTGGTCGGTGCGGGGTTGCTGGACCGCCACGTCGATCCCCGCGACCGGCGCGTCGGCCGGCTGCATCTGGCCGAACCGGCCCAGCAGGTCATGGACGCCTCGGCCGCGGCCAGGCGCGCCCTGGTCGCCGAGTTGCTCGACAAGCTCGATGACGCCGAGATCGCTTCGCTGGCAGAGGGTTTGGCGGTCCTGGAGAGGATGACCACGATGCTGCAGGAGAAATCGATATGAGCGCGCCCGACATCATGGCGATCGACTGCCGCAACCTCACCTGCCGCTACGGGGACTTCACCGCCGTCGACGGCCTGAGCCTGCAGGTGCGGCCCGGCGAGACCATGGGACTGCTCGGCCCCAACGGTGCCGGCAAGACGACGGTGGTGCGGGTGCTGACCAGCCTCACGCCCGTCCGGCACGGCGAGCTGCACATCTTCGGGCTCGACGCGCGCACCCAGACCGTCGACATCCGCAGCAACATCGGTTATGTGCCGCAACAGCTTTCGATTGAGCCGGCGCTGACGGGCCGGCAGAACGTGGCTTGGTTCGCGCGGCTGTACGGGGTGGCCCGCGCCGAGCGGACGGAGCGTGTCGACCAGGCGCTGCAGGCCATGCAGTTGCTCGACGTCGCGAACCGGCCCGCGGCAACCTACTCCGGGGGCATGGTGCGCCGACTGGAGGTGGCCCAGGCGCTGGTCAACCGCCCGTCGCTGCTGGTGCTCGACGAACCGACCGTCGGCCTGGATCCGATCGCCCGCGACGGCGTCTGGACGCAGGTGCGGCACATGCAGGCCGAGTTCGGCATGACCGTGCTGCTGACCACCCACTACATGGAGGAGGCCGACGCATTGTGCGACCGCGTTGCGCTGATGCACCGCGGGGCGTTGCAGGCGGTGGGCACGCCCGGCGGGCTGAAGTCGGCCTTGTCCCCGCAGGCCACGCTCGAGGACGTTTTCCGCCACCACGCGGCCACCGAATTGGCCGGGGAAACAACCGAATCGGGCAAGCCGCTGCGCGAAATCCGCTCCCGCAGAAAGGCCGCCGGCCGTGTCGCTTGAGCAGCAGGCCCCCGCGCGGCTGCTGCGCGCGCCGCGCGGATGGCAACGGGTCGCCGCGACATGGGGCAATGTGGGCGCCTTCGCGATCGTGGAACTGCAGAAATTGCGGCACGACCGCACCGAACTGCTGACGCGGACGGTGCAACCGGCGCTGTGGCTGCTGATCTTCGGCACCACGTTCAGCCACCTGCGCGTCATCGACACCGGGTCGGTGTCCTACCTGGCCTTCCTGGCGCCGGGGATCATCGCCCAATCGGCGCTGTTCATCTCGATCTTCTATGGGATACAGATCATCTGGGACCGCGACGCCGGTGTCCTGGCCAAGCTCATGGTGACTCCGGCGCCCGCGTCGGCGCTGATCGCCGGTAAGGCGTTCGCGGCCGGGGTGCGCTCAGTCGCCCAGGTCGTCGGGGTGCTGGCGGTGGCCTACGCCATGCGCGTCGGGCTGACCGTCAATCCGCTGCGGATCCTGGCGGCCATGGGGGTCGTCATGCTCGGCGCCGCGTTCTTCGCGTGCCTGTCGATGACGCTGGCCGGGCTGGTCCGGAGCCGCGATCGCCTGATGGGCATCGGCCAGGCCATCACCATGCCCTTGTTCTTCGCGTCCAACGCGCTGTACCCGGCGAGCGTGATGCCCGGGTGGCTGCACGCGCTGAGCGTCGTCAACCCGTTGAGCTACGAGGTGAACGCTTTGCGGGCGCTGCTGATCGGCGCGCCGTTCGACCTCCTGGATCTCGTCGTGCTGGTCGTGGCGCCGATGCTCGGGATCGCCATGGCGGCAACGCTGTTGCGCCGCCTGGTCGCCTAGGCTCGCCGAAAGCGCCGGGCCGCCAACGCCGTAACAATCCCGATAGCCGATCGCGACGCTGCCGAGACCTATTCCGGCGCGATGCGTAATCGTTAGCCAACCGCGATGTCGCGCTGCGGCCACGACGGGCCGATCGCGTCCCTCCCCTGTGTTTGACTCCCCGAGAACAGATCCGACCGCGTCACGCGGAAGACAAAAAAGTTGGGTGGATGGGAGCCATGAAGTTCGTGGAAACGGTGCGCGGCGCGGCGGCAGGTATGCCACGCCGGCTGGCTATCGCGGCTATCGGGGCTGCCCTGTTGTCCGGTCTCGTCGGTGCGATCGGCGGCTCGGCGACCGCGGGGGCGTTCTCCAAGCCGGGTCTTCCGGTCGAATACCTTGAGGTGCCGTCGCCGTCGATGGGCCGCAACATCAAAGTCCAGTTCGAATACGGCGGGCCGCACGCGGTGTACCTGCTCGACGGTCTGCGCGCCCAGGACGACTACAACGGCTGGGACATCAACACCCCGGCCTTCGAGGAGTACTACCAGTCCGGGCTGTCGGTGATCATGCCCGTCGGCGGCCAGTCCAGCTTCTACAGCGACTGGTACCAGCCGTCGCAGGGCAACGGCCAGACCTACACCTACAAGTGGGAGACCTTCCTGACCCGGGAGATGCCCGCGTGGATGCAGGCCAACCGCAACGTCTCACCGACCGGGAACGCCGCGGTGGGTCTGTCGATGTCGGGCGGTTCCGCTCTGGTCCTGGCCGCGTACTACCCCCAGCAGTTCCCCTACGCCGCCTCGCTGTCGGGCTTCCTGAACCCGTCGGAGGGCTGGTGGCCGACGTTGATCGGGCTGGCCATGAACGACTCGGGCGGCTACAACGCCAACAGCATGTGGGGTCCGTCCACCGACCCGGCGTGGAAGCGCAACGACCCGATGCTGCAGATCCCGCGCCTGGTGCAGAACAACACCCGGATCTGGGTCTACTGCGGCAACGGCACCCCGAGCGACCTCGGCGGCGACAACATGCCCGCGAAGTTCCTGGAGGGCCTGACCCTGCGCACCAACCAGCAGTTCCAGAACAGCTACCTGGCCGCGGGCGGGAGCAACGGGACGTTCAACTTCCCGGCCAACGGGACGCACTCGTGGCCGTACTGGAACCAGCAGCTGGTCGCGATGAAGCCCGACATCCAGCACGTGCTGCTCACCAGCGCGGCCCCCGCCCCCGAGGCGCCCGCGCCCGCGTCCTAGGAGAACCAGCAGCGGCAGCGGCGCACCGGTCAGCGTCGCTGCCGCTGCCTTCTGGGTGCCTGGTCCAGCAGGGCGCGGCGGTCCCGGTGGAAGTAGGTGTACGCGGTTGTCAACGCGCACACCGCCGTTGCCAGCACCAGCATCCAGGTCCCGTTCACGACCACGCTGATGAGGCCACCCACCGTGGCGCCGATGACGAAGCTGGCCAGCAACAGAAGATAGCCCAGCCAGTCCGAGGCGTTTCCACCACCAGCGATGTGGCGTTCGATACCCTGGCCCATCTTGACGGTCGTGCCGGTCACATAGCTCAACGGCACCGACACCTCGCCGTCCTTGACGAACGACGTGTTCAAGGCCCCGGTGCCGAAGGCCATCAGCACGATCGGCGCGAAGTCGAGAAGGTTTTGTGCCCACCCTTCGTCGATGACGTCGACCACGGTGGCGGCCAGCAAACTCAGGGTTGTCAGCACCGTCGGACCATGCGGGTGGTCCACCCAGAAAAATCGCCGGCACAGTGACGCGACCACCACGCCTGCGACGAATGCCACAATGAGCAGCCCGGCGCTTACGGCGAGCCACACTTCGCCGGTGAAGTATCCGAGCACGGCGCGCTGGGCGTTGCCGGTGATGAAAACCACGAAATAACCCGCGGAGTGGGTGAATGAGATCGCGCCCACCACACCGGCGAGCACGGCCAGCACCCACGACAGACGAGCCTCACTGTTGAACACTTCCCCGGCCACGCCTAAATATTTGCAGACAAGCGTGGCGGGCGCAGAGCGCGAGTTGTCCTAGTCCGCGGTGAGCCGTGCGATGGAGCGCAGCGGGATCGGCAGCCATCCCGGGCGGTGCCGCGACTCGTAGCCGGCCTCGTAGACGGCCTTGTCGAGTTCGTAGGCGGACAGCAGCTCCGCCGAATCGCGCGGATCGACTCCGGACGCGGCCGCATAGCCCTCGCAGAACGCGGTGCGGTTGCGCTCGACCCATTCCCGGGCCCGGGCCGCGAGCTGCTTGTCGCTGGCCTGATCCGCCAGCGGCCCGTAGGCGGCGTACTCGAAGGACCGCAACACCCCGGCCACATCGCGCAGCGGCGAGTCCGGCGCCCGGCGTTCCTGCAGCGGCTGGCCCGGCTCCCCTTCGAAGTCGATCAGCAGCCAGCTCTCCGGTGTCCGAAGCACCTGCCCCAGGTGCAGGTCGCCGTGGACGCGCTGGACGGTGATCGTCTCGCCCGCCAGCTTGCCGAACCGCTCCTCGATGGCCGTCGCGTACTCCTCGAGTTCGGGCACCTTCGCCACGGTCGACGACATCCGCGCCAGCACGGTGTCGAGCGGGAACGTCGCCCGGCTGGTTCCGAGGTTCTCGGCCAGCGTGGCGTGCACCGAGGCGACCGCTTCGCCGAGCCGGAACGACTCGCCGGCGAAGTCGCCACCGACTTCGTGGGCGTAAAGGTCGGCCTCGGCGAACAGGTCACGGACGCTGGCCGTGGCCATCGCCCAGCCTTCGGCCGCATTGGACGCGAACTCGGTGACCATCCCCAGCGGCCACGCCGTGTCTTCGGTGCCGTCCGCCCCGGCGATCTCATAGGTGCCGAACAACCGCGCGACGTGCGGGTTGCCGGCGTGGGCGAGCACCCGGTTGAGTTCGATATCGGGATTCACGCCGCTGCTGACCCGCCGGAACACCTTGAAGATGGCCCGGCGGTCGAAGATCACGCTGGTGTTGCTCTGCTCGGCGTCCGCGACGTGCGGCAGCGCCTCCAGCGGCAGCTCGGCATCCGGTTCCTTGACGAACCTCAGCCGCGTCCCCGACGCCTCTCGCTCGGCCGACGCGTCGATCAGCGACAGCAGGAACTGCGGCGCATCGGTGTCGTACAGGGCGTCGAAACCGGTCCGATCGCCCGCCGCGCCGATCGTGGCGACCGTGCTGTACTCGGAGACCGGCGCCGTATCCCAGCGCACGATCACCTGGTAGCGTTCCGACGAGCCATCGGCATAGCTGGCGTCGACCAGCACCAGGTCGAGGTCTTCGCGCAGCGGCACCACCAGACTCGCATCGGTGGCGGCCAACTCGCGGTTACGCCCGCCGTACCACCGTTGCTGCGGCAGCCACTCGGCCCAGGGCAGCTTGGCCGGCTCACTCATGCTCACAACCGCCGCTCCTCCTCATCGCTCCGCTCTGCATCGTCGCGACACACTCACAACCGCCGCTCCTCCTCATCGCTCCGCTCTGCATCGTCGCGGCACACTCACAACCGCCGCTCCTCCTCATCGCTCC
>NZ_JBYCLG010000322.1:0-10936 GCF_057473785.1 Mycobacterium sp. TH-M103 | reverse complement strand
CTGGTTTCTCGACCGCACCTGCACGCACATCCTGGCGTGGGAGGGCGACGAGGACAACGAGGCCAAGTGGTTCTGGTTCGAGGGCAACTTCGGGGCCTACGAGGAAAACAAGATTGACCGGCTGGGCGCCGAGGCCGCCCGTCCGCACAGAGTGACCCACCGCAAGTTGACGCGCGACTGACGTCGGCCCGCGCTGAGCGCTGACATCCGTCGCAAGTTGGGAGCAATCGGCATGACGATCGATCCCGGGGCTAAGCAGGACATTCAGCCGTGGACCACGTTCTCCGCGGATGAGGACATTCCTGAGTGGATCTCGACGGCCTATCTCGAGAGTTATCGCGGTCCGCACACCGACGAGCCCGGGGAAGCCGGGCCGGTCGATGTGAGCATGCCTGCCGCCATCGTGACGCCGGCGATGCTCGGTGCGCACTACCGGCTCGGCGAGCACCGCCCGGCCGGCGAAAGCTGCGTCGCCGTATATCCCCCGGACGATCCCGCCGGGTTCGGGCCCGCGCTGCAGGTCGTCACCGACCACGGCGGGATGCTGATGGACTCCGTCACGGTGCTGCTGCACCGCCTCGGTGTCGCCTACGCGGCCATCATGACCCCGGTGTTCGAGGTGCGGCGCAGCCCCGAGGGGGACCTGCGCGGCATCGGGCCGAAGCCCGCCGGCGCGTCACCGTATGACGGCGAGGCGTGGATTCACGTGCAGCTGTCCCCGGCCGTCGACACCAAGGCCCTCGCCGAGCTCGAGCGGCTGCTGTCCAAGGTGCTGGCCGACGTCCAGCAGGTCGCCCGCGACGCAACGGATCTGATCGCCGCGCTCGAGCAGGTGACCGCCGCCGTCGAAGCCAACGCCGATGACCATTTCGCCGCACCGGACCGCGACGAAGTGGCCGCGCTGCTGCGCTGGCTGGCCGACGGCAACTTCCTCCTACTGGGCTATCAGCACTGCCGGGTGCACGGCAGCGAGGTCTCCGGCGACGGGTCGCGGGGCCTGGGCGTGCTGAGGACGCGCACCGGTTCGCGGCCACGCTTGACCGACGACGACCAACTGTTGGTCCTGGCCCAGTCCGTCGTCGGCAGCTATCTGCGCTACGGCGCCTACCCGTACGCCATCGCTGTCCGCGAGTACGTCGGCGACGGTGACGGTGCCGGCATCGTCGAGCACCGCTTCGTCGGGCTCTTCACCATCGCAGCCATGAACGCGGACGTGCTGGAGATCCCGATGGTCTCGCACCGGGTCCGCGAAGTGCTCACGATGTCCGACAGCGACCCCGCCTATCCCGGGCAGCTCCTTCTCGACGTCATCCAGACGGTCCCGCGGTCGGAGTTGTTCACCCTGAGCGCCGAGCGGCTGTTGGCGATGGCCAAAGCCGTGGTCGACCTGGGATCCCAGCGGCGCGCGTTGTTGTTCCTGCGCGCCGACCGGCTCCAGTACTTCGTCTCCTGCCTGGTCTACGTGGCCCGCGACCGCTACACCACACCCGTGCGGCGCCAGATCGAGGACATCCTGGTGCGCGAATTCGGCGGGACACGACTCGAATTCACCGCGCGTGTCAGCGAATCCCCTTGGGCGCTGATGCATTTCATGGTGCGGCTGCCCCCGAAACAGGAAGGTGTCGCCGCCGCTCCGATCGACATCTCCGAAGAGAACCGGGTCCGGATCCAGGCGATGCTGAGCGAAGCCGCCCAAACCTGGTCCGACCGGCTGCTCGGCGCCGCGGCCGACGACACCGTCACACAGGCGGACGCCGAGCATTACGCGGCCGCGTTCCCCGAGACCTACAAGCAGGCCGTCGCGCCCGCCGACGCCATCGACCACATCCGCATCATCAACGAGCTGACCGATGACTCGGTCAAGCTGGTGTTCTCCGACAGCGGCGAAGAAGGGCTCGCCCAGCTCACCTGGTTCCTGGGAGGGCACACTGCGTCGCTGAGTCAGTTGCTCCCGATGCTGCAGAGCATGGGGGTCGACGTGCTCGAGGAGCGGCCCTTCACCGTCACCCGGGCCGACGAGCTGCCGGTGTGGATCTATCAGTTCAAGATCTCACCGCACCCGACCATGCCGCAGGCGTCGTCGGAGGAAGAGCGCGAGGCGACGGCACAGCGATTCGCCGACGCGGTCACCGCGATCTGGCAGGGCCGTGTCGAGATCGACCGATTCAACGAGTTGGTGATGCGCGCGGGCCTGGCCTGGCAGCAGGTCGTGCTGCTGCGCGCCTACACGAAATACCTGCGGCAGGCCGGGTTCCCCTACAGCCAGTCCCACATCGAGGCGGTGCTCAATGACCACCCCTCGACCGCGCGCTCGCTCGTCGCGCTGTTCGAGGCGCTGTTCAACCCCCGGGGATCCTCCGGGAGCCGCGACGCGCAATCGGCGGCCAACGCGGTCGCCGCGGACATCGACGCGTTGCGCAGCCTGGACACCGACCGTATCCTGCGTGCCTTCGCGTCGCTGGTGCAGGCCACACTGCGCACCAATTACTTTGTGACGAAAGAGGGTTCGGCCCGCGCGCAGAACGTGCTGGCGCTCAAGCTGGACGCGCAGCTGATCGACGAGCTGCCGCTGCCGCGGCCCAAATACGAGATCTTCGTGTATTCCCCCCGCGTCGAGGGTGTGCACCTGAGGTTCGGTCCGGTGGCCCGTGGCGGGTTGCGCTGGTCGGACCGCCGCGACGACTTCCGCACCGAGATCCTCGGCCTGGTCAAGGCGCAGGCGGTGAAGAACGCCGTCATCGTGCCGGTCGGCGCCAAGGGCGGGTTCATCGTCAAGTGCCCGCCGCTGCCCACCGGTGACCCCGCCGCCGACCGCGACGCCAGCCGCGCCGAAGGCGTGGCCTGCTACCGGCTGTTCATCTCCGGGCTGCTGGAGGTCACCGACAACGTCGACCACGCGACAGGGAAGGTCAACCCGCCGCCGGAGGTGGTGCGGCGCGACGGCGACGACGCCTACCTGGTGGTGGCCGCGGACAAAGGCACCGCCACGTTCTCCGACATCGCCAACGACGTCGCCAAGTCGTACGGGTTCTGGCTGGGCGACGCGTTCGCCTCCGGCGGGTCGGTCGGCTATGACCACAAGGCCATGGGCATCACCGCCAAGGGGGCGTGGGAGGCGGTCAGACGGCACTTCCGGGAGATGGGTGTCGACACCCAGGCCGAGGACTTCACCGTCGTCGGCATCGGCGACATGAGCGGCGACGTGTTCGGCAACGGGATGCTGCTGAGCAAGCACATCAAGCTGATCGCCGCCTTCGACCACCGCCACGTGTTCCTCGACCCGGACCCCGATCCCGAGGTGTCCTGGGAGGAACGCCGGCGGCTGTTCGACCAGGCGCGTTCCAGCTGGGACGACTACGACAAGTCGCTGATCAGCGAGGGCGGCGGCGTGTATTCGCGCGAGCAGAAGGCGATTCCGGTCAGCGAGCAGGTCCGCGCCGCCCTTGGCATCGACGGCGACTCCGAGGAGATGGCCCCGCCCAACCTGATCAAGGCGATCCTGCAGGCCCCGGTGGATCTGCTGTTCAACGGTGGGATCGGCACCTACATCAAGGCCGAATCCGAGTCCGACTCCGACGTGGGGGACCGCGCCAACGACCCGGTCCGCATCAACGGAAACCAGGTGCGCGCCAAGGTGATCGGCGAAGGCGGCAACCTCGGTGTGACGGCGCTGGGTCGCGTCGAGTTCGACCTGTCGGGCGGGCGCATCAACACCGATGCGATGGACAACTCCGCCGGTGTGGACTGCTCGGACCACGAGGTCAACATCAAGATCCTGATCGACTCGCTGGTCACCGCGGGCAAGGTCGACCCGGACGAGCGCAAAGAGCTGCTGGAGTCGATGACCGACGAGGTGGCACGGCTGGTGCTCACCGACAACGAGGACCAGAACGACCTCATCGGCACCAGCCGCTGCAACGCGGCCAGCCTGCTGCCGGTGCACGAACGCCAGATCAAGTTCCTGGTCGAGGAGCGCGGCCTCAACCGCGAGCTGGAGGCGCTGCCGTCGGAGAAGGAGATCCGCCGCCGCTCGGAGGCGGGCATCGGGCTCACCTCGCCCGAGCTGTGCACGCTGATGGCGCACGTCAAGCTCGGCCTCAAGGAGGACATGCTGGGCACCGAGCTGCCCGAGCAGGACGTGTTCGCCTCCCGGTTGCCGCTCTACTTCCCGACGCCGCTACGCGAACGGTTCGCCCCGGAGATCCGTGCGCACCAGCTGCGCCGCGAGATCGTCACCACCATGTTGATCAACGACCTGGTGGACACCGGGGGCATCAGCTACGCCTTCCGGATCGCCGAGGACGTCGGCGTCCAGCCCGTCGACGCGGTCCGCACCTACGTCGCCACCGACGCCATCTTCGGGGTGGGCGACCTGTGGCGGCAGATTCGCGCGGCGGACATACCGGTGGCCCTGTCGGACCGGCTCACGCTGGACACCAGGCGCCTGATCGACCGATCCGGGCGCTGGCTGCTCAACTACCGTCCGCAGCCGCTGGCCGTCGGCGCCGAGATCAACCGCTTCGCCGCGAAGGTCAAGGAGCTGACCCCGCGCATGTCGGAGTGGCTGCGTGGTGACGACAAGGCCATCGTGGAAAAGGAAGCTGCCGAATACTCCTTGCAGGGCACGCCGGAGGACCTGGCCTACCTCGTCGCCGCCGGCCTGTACCGCTTCAGCCTGCTCGACATCATCGACATCGCCGACATCAACGAAATCGACGCCGCCGAGGTCGCCGACACCTACTTCGCCCTGATGGACCGGCTCGGCACCGACGGGCTGCTCACCGCGGTGTCCGAGCTGCCCCGCAACGACCGCTGGCATTCGTTGGCGCGCTTGGCCATTCGCGACGACATCTACGCATCGCTGCGCTCGCTGTGCTTCGATGTGCTCGCCGTCGGGGAGCCAGACGAGACCGGCGAGGAGAAGATCGCGGAGTGGGAGCACCTCAGCGCCTCGCGGGTGGAGCGGGCCCGCCGGACGCTGGCCGAGATCCAGGAGAGCGGGGCAAAGGATCTCGCGACGCTGTCGGTGGCCGCGCGGCAGATCCGGCGCATGACCCGCACCAGCGGAAGGGGCTCGTCGAGTTGAGCGTCGGTTACGTCGCGCCCGTGCCGGTGCGCTGGTCGGACATCGACATGTACCAGCACATCAACCACGCCACCATGGTCACGATCCTGGAAGAAGCGCGGGTGCCGTTCCTCACCGAGCCGTTCGCCCTCGACATCGCCACGGTCGGGTTGCTGATCGCCGACGTCCGGGTCACCTACAAGGCGCAGCTGCGGCTCGCCGATTCGCCTCTGCAGGTGACCATCTGGACCAAGCGGTTGCGGACGGTCGACTTCACGCTGGGCTACGAGGTGCGTTCGGTCGGCGCCGCCCCCGATTCCAAGCCGGCCGTCATCGCCGAGTCGCAGCTGGCCGCGGTCCACATCGTGGAGCAGCGACTGGTGCGGCTCTCACCACACCAACGGGAGTACTTGCAACGGTGGCTGAGGTAACAGGAGGCGGAGCCGAGCGGGGGCTGTGGCTGGGGCCGCAAGGCGGTGCCGCCCAGCGGGCGGACCTGGCCACGTTCGTCGATCGCGCGCTGCGACTCGACGACGCGGCGGTGATCCGGTTGCGCGCTCGCGCTGGTGGGCTGGTGACCGCCTGGGTGGCAACGGGTTTCGACGTACTGGCCTGCCGCGTGGTGGGGGGCACCGTGCGGCCCGCCGACCTGTCGGTGGCCGCGGACGCATTGGCGCGCGGCCTGGCCGCGATGGACGCCTCGGGCTACGTGGATCCGGGCTTTTCGATGGACTCGGCCTGGCGGGGTGCGCTGCCCCCGGAATCCGGCTTCATCCACGTCGACGACGTGCCGGCCCGGGTGATGCTGGACCTCGCCGAGCGCGGCGCGCGACTTGCCAAGGAGCACAGCAGTTCCCACGGCCCGCCCGTCTCGCTGCTCGACCAGGAGGTCATCCAGGTCAGTTCGGCCCAGGCCCCGGAAGATGCCTCGGTGGGGTTGCCGATGCGGTGCGTGTTCGCCATGACCGCAATGGGATTCCTGCCGCAGCAGGCGGACGCGATCCCCGCCGAGGAGATCGTCCGCGTCCGCGTCATGCCCAACTGGCTGCGCATCGACGCCAGGTTCGGTTCGGTGTACCGGCGTCGCGGCGCCCCGGCGCTGGTGCTGCGCTGAGAACGCAGTCGTGGCCGATTCCGGCTGGGCCGGCTCCGATCACCGTCCACGCACAGGGCCCGATCCTCGTAACTTCGGACTAGACGAGCCACGCCGCGGCGTCGGGCGGCAAGGCACCGCCGGCCGGCGGCACGCTGGCCAGGATGACCTGCCCCTGCGGCAGCGGGATCGGCCGGCTGCCCGCGTTGAGGACGCAACGCAGCCCGCCCGCGCGGCGGCGGAAGATCAGCGCGTCGCGCGGCGCCGTCAGCCAGTCGATCGTGGTGCCCTCGAATTCCGCACGGGCCCTGCGCAACTCAATCGCCCGCCGGAAGAACGACAACGTCGACCCGGCGTCGGCGCGCTGCTTCTCGACGGTCAGCGTCGCCCAGTCCTCCGGCATCGGCAGCCAGGTGTCGGCGGAGCCGGAGAAGCCGAACGGCGGAGTGTCACCCGACCACGGCATCGGGACCCGGCAGCCGTCGCGGCCCCGCTCGGTGTGTCCGGAGCGTTCCCACGTGGGGTCCTGCAGCACCTCGTCGGGCAGGTCGACGTCGGGCAGGCCCAGTTCTTCGCCGTTGTAGACGAACACCGCACCGGGCAGGGCCAGCATCACCATGGCCATGGCGCGCGCCCGGCGCAGCCCGGCCTCCCCGCCGCCGTAGCGGGTGACCTCGCGGCCGACGTCGTGGTTGGACAGCGTCCAGGTCGGGGTGGCGTCGACGAGCGCCGCGGCCGCCAGCGAGTTCTGGATCGCGTCGTGGATCTCGGTGGCGTCGAACTCGGTTCGGGTGAGCCGGAAGTTGAAGCCGAGGTGCAGCTCGTCGGGCCGCAGGTATTCCGCCCAGCGACGGTTGTCGGTGACCCACACCTCGCCGACGGTCATCGCCCCGGGATAGTCGTCGACCACCGTGCGGATGTCGCGGTGGATGGCGTGCACGTTCGGGTTGTTGAAGCGCGGGTCGTCGTCGGTGTGGCGCAACACCGTGCTGCTGTCCTTGGCGTCCGGCAGGCCCTCGGGCTTGGCCATGCCGTGCGCCACGTCGATGCGGAAGCCGTCGACGCCGCGCTCCAGCCAGAACCTCAGCGTCTTCTCGAAGTCGTCGAAGACCTGGGGATTGTCCCAGTTGAGGTCCGGCTGCTCGGCGTCGAAAAGGTGCAGGTACCACTGGCCGGGGTCGCCGTCCGGCTCGACCACCCGCGTCCAGGCCGGGCCGCCGAACACCGACTCCCAGTTGTTCGGCGGCGCCGCCCCGTCGGGGCCTTGCCCGTCGCGGAAGAAATACCGGTCCCGCGCCTCGGTGCCCGGGCCCGCGGCCAGCGCGGCCCGAAACCACGGGTGCTGGGAGCTGGTGTGGTTGGGGACGACGTCCATGGTGACCCTGATGCCGCGCTGGTGTGCGGCCGTCACCAGCCGCTCGAACGCCGCCAGCCCGCCGAACAATGGATCGATGTCGCGCGGATCCGCCACGTCGTAGCCGTGATCGGCCATCGGGGACACCGTGACGGGGTTGAGCCAGATCGCGTCGACACCGAGCTCCTGCAGGTGGTCCAGCCGGGCCGTCAGCCCGTCCAGGTCGCCCACCCCGTCGTCATTGCTGTCGGCGAACGACCGCGGATAGACCTGGTAGAAGATCGCGTTCGACCACCACGGCTTGCCCGTCTCGCCCGCCATCAGATGGTCGTGTTCACGAGCGAGTGGGCGGCCATCTCGAGGTAGTCCAGCAACTCTTTGCGGTGCTCGTCGTCGAGCGTCTGCGAGTCGATGGACGCGACGGCGGTGTGCATGCAGCGCAACCATGCATCCCGCTCGATGGGCGTGATCCGGAATCGGGCGTGGCGCATCCGCAGCCGCGGGTGGCCGCGCTGGTCGGAGTACGTCCGCGGGCCGCCCCAGTACTGCTCGAGAAACATTCGCAACCTTTCCTCGGCGCCCGCCAGGTCGTCGGCGGGGTACAGCTCGCGCAGGATCTCGTCCTCGGGGACCTGCTCGTAAAACCGCGAGACGATCGCGTTGAAGGTTTCGGCACCGCCGACGGCGTCGTAAAAGCTGACCTGATCCATCCCCTCCATTGTGGTGCATGGGGCGGTGGGGGAGGCGCGCCGGGCGCGAACCCGCGCCAAGACTTGCCTGCTGTTCACCGGATGGACACGGCTCACGCGGGGAATAGGGGTGCGATCCGCGGCGAATCATGGTGGACTATCCGCGGAGGATTTATGGCGCAGGGCAAGAGACGCCGCAGCCACCGCATTTCCGGTGCCGCGGCAGGGTCGACCGAGCCAGCGACCGCGTCATGCCTGCACAGTGTTGAAAGTTACCCTCCCCCCCGCCAGGACGGCTCGTCGATCTGGAGCCGGCGGCGGGTGCTGTTGCTCAACTCCACCTACGAGCCGCTCACGGCGCTGCCGATGCGGCGCGCCATCGTGATGGTCATCTGCGGCAAGGCCGACGTGGTGCATCACGACCCGGCCGGACCGGTCATCCACTCGGCGACCAGTTCGATCGTGGTGCCCTCGGTGATCCAGCTGCGGGCGTTCGTGCGGGTACCGTACCGCGCCCGCGTGCCGATGACCCGTGCCGCGCTGATGCACCGCGACCGTTTCTGCTGCGCCTACTGCGGCGCTAAAGCCGACACCGTGGACCACGTGGTGCCGCGCAGCCGCGGCGGCGACCACTCCTGGGAGAACTGCGTCGCGTGCTGCTCGACGTGCAACCACCGCAAGGGCGACAAGCTGCTCGCCGAACTCGGCTGGACGCTGCGCCGGGCGCCGATGCCGCCGACGGGCCAACACTGGCGGCTGCTGTCGACGGTCAAGGAGCTGGACCCGGCGTGGGCCCGCTATCTCGGTGAAGGGGCGGCTTAGCCGGTCCGAGGCCGGTCCGGGTGTCCCGAAAGTCGCCCGGGTGGGATACGGTTTGCGTCGTGAGCCTTATGCAGACCCACCTGTTCTTTATCGGAATCCCGCTGCTGTTGGTGATCCTGCTGGCGGTGCCGATCTTTTCGCGCAAGGGGCCGCACCCCGCGACCTACAAGCTCTCCGAGCCCTGGACACATCCGCCGATCCTGTGGGCCGCGACGGACGAAGCCGTCGGCCACGCGCATGGCGGGCATGACGCATCGAAGTTCTCAGTGGGAGGTGGCGCCAGTGGCACATGGTGAGCTAGCGACGATCGATCAAGGCGACCTGCCCGAGGGCGCCGTCATCACCACCAGCGGACGGATCTCGGCGGTCACCGAGCCCGGCGAACTGTCGGTGAAGTATCCGTTCGCGATCAAGGACCTCGTCGCCATCGACGACGCGCTCAAATACGGCTCGCGGGCCTCGATGGCGCGGTTCGCCATCTACCTGGGCGACCTGGGCAGCGACACCGCCGCACGGGCCCGCGAGATCCTGGCCAAGGTACCGACGCCGGACAACGCGGTGCTGCTCGCCGTCTCGCCCGACCAGCGCGCCATCGAGGTCGTCTACGGCTCTCAGGTCCGGGGCCGCGGCGCGGAGTCGGCCGCACCCCTGGGTGTTGCCGCGGCCGCATCGGCGTTCGAGCAGGGCGACCTGGTCGACGGGCTGGTCAGCGCGATCCGCGTGCTCAGCGCTGGTATCTCACCCGCCTAACGGCGGGTCTACCCGCGAACGTGCGTGTTTGTACGCGACTCGCCGGTCGCTGGCGTACAACCGCGCACGCTCGCGGCTCGTTTAACTGCCGGCCGCGTCGCGTTTGCGGGCCTTCAGGGCCCGCTTGACCCCGGCCTGGCCTTCCAGCACCAGCCTGCGCAGGGCCGGCGGCACCTCCGACTCCGGGGCGCGCAGGAACTCGTCGGCGGCGGCGATACCGGAGTCGCTGATGTCCCAGTGCGGGTACAGGCCGATCACCACGGTCTGGGCGACCTCGCTGGAGCGGCGCGCCCACACCCCGGGTATCGCCTGGAAATAGCGCGCCGCGAACGGTTTGAGCAGCTCGCCCTGCCCCGGCGCCGCGATGCCGGCGATCATCGACCGGGCCGTGATGTTGGCCAGGGTGTCGTCCTCGACCACCTTGGTCCATGCCTCCTCCTTGACCCGCGGCTGCGGCCGGGCGGCCGCTGCCTGGGCCGCGTTCCGCCGGCCGGCGGCCGTCGCGTCGCGCCGGGCCTCGGCATCGATGAACGGGGTCGCCGGCCCGTCGGCGTCGATCGCGCCGGCGGTGGCCAGCGCGGTCACGATGCGCCAGCGCAGGTCTGTGTCGATCTCCAGGCCGGTCAGACCCTGCTCGGCCGGATTCCCGTCGAGCAGGGCCGCCAGCGTCTCGACGTGGCGGGTCGACAGCACCGAGGAGCACAGCGTGTTGACGAACGCGAGCTGGTGGTCGGAGCCGGGCGTCGCGCCGCGCGCCAGCTCCAGCAGCCGGTCGGCGAACGCCGGCCAGCCCTGTTCGCGCGCCCAGCCCGGCTCGGCGTAGGAGGCCAGCGCCGTTTGCGCCTGCATCAGCAGCCGCTGCGCGACGCCGACCTCGGTCTCGGCCTGCACCCCGCCGGACACCAGCGCCACGAAGTCCCGGGCCCGCATCTCGGCCTCGCGGGTCATCTCCCACGCCGCCGACCACACCAGCGAGCGGGGCAGCGGTTCGGCGATGTCGGCGATCCGCTCCAGCGCGGTGCGAAGTGACTCGGCGTCGAGGCGCATCGAGCAGTACGTCAGATCATCGTCGTTGACCAGGACCAGCTTGCCGCGCGAAACACCCACCAGCGCGGGCACCTCCGTCTGCGGTCCCTCGACGTCGAGTTCCTCTCGATGCACCC
>NZ_JBYCLG010000321.1:0-5531 GCF_057473785.1 Mycobacterium sp. TH-M103 | reverse complement strand
CAGGTCGGTGATGATGTCGCCGAACAGGTTGTCGGTGACGATCACGTCGAAGCGCCCCGGATCGGTGACCAGGAAGATGGTGGCGGCGTCGACGTGTAGATAGGCCACCTCCACGTCGGGGTATTCCGCGCCGACCTCGGCCACGATCCGCGACCACAACTTGCCGGCGAACGCCAGCACGTTGGTCTTGTGCACCAGCGTGAGGTGCTTGCGCCGCCGCCGGGCGCGTTCGAACGCGTCGACGACGACGCGACGCACCCCGAACGCGGTGTTCAGGCTCACCTCGGTGGCCACCTCGTGGGGCGTTCCGGCGCGGATCGCGCCGCCGGTGCCGGTGTAGGGCCCCTCGGTTCCCTCGCGCACCACCACGAAATCGATCTGCGGGTTTCCGGCGAGCGGGCTGCGCACGCCCGGAAAGAGCCGGGACGGCCGCAGGTTGACGTGGTGGTCGAGCTCGAAGCGCATGCGCAGCAACAGCCCCCGCTCCAGCACGCCGCTGGGCACCGACGGGTCGCCGATCGCCCCGAGCAGGATGGCGTCGTGCTGGCGCAGTTCGGCCAGCACCGATTCCGGCAGCAGTTCGCCGGTGGCGTGATAACGCCGGGCACCCAGGTCGTAGTCGGTCTTCTGCACGCCGGGCAGGACCGCGTCGAGCACCTTGACCGCCTCGGCCACCACCTCGGGACCGATCCCGTCGCCGGCGATGACGGCGAGCTTCATGCGCGCCTCACGACAGGTCGACCACTTCGAGTTTGTTGGCGGTCACGGCGGCCGCGATCGCCGAGCGCACCTCCGCGGGGACGTCCCGGTCCAGCCGCAGCAGGATGGTCGCTCCCGGCCCCTCGGCGTCCTCGGAGAGCTGCGCGGCCTGGATGTTCACCCCGGCGCCACCGAGCAGGGTGCCGATCTTGCCCAGCGCCCCGGGCTGGTCGACGTAGTTGATCACCAGGTTGGTGCCCTCGGCGCGCAGGTCGAAGTTGCGGCCGTTGATCTGCACGATCTTCTCGGTCAGCAGCGGGCCCGAGAGCGTGCCGGCCACGTTGACGGTCGAGCCGTCCGGGCCGACCGCCCGCACGTCGACGAGGCTGCGGTGGTTGGGGCTCTCCGAGGCCTTCGTGATCTCGGCGGTCACGCCGCGTTCCTCGGCCAGCGCGGGCGCGTTGACGAACGTCACGGTGTCCTCGATGACCGCCGAGAACAACCCGCGCAGCGCCGAAAGCCGCAGCACGTCGACGTCTTCGGCGGCCAGCTCGCCGCGCACCTGCACCGACACCGACGCCGGCAGGCCGCTGGACAGGGCGGCGGCCAGCACCCCCAGCTTGCGCACCAGGTCCAGCCAGGGCGCGACCTCCTCGTTGACCGCGCCGCCGCCGACGTTGACCGCGTCGGGGACGAACTCCCCGGCCAGCGCCAGCTTGACGCTCGCCGCGACGTCGGTGCCGGCCCGATCCTGGGCCTCGGCCGTGGACGCGCCCAGGTGCGGCGTCACCACCACCTGCGGCAGCTCGAACAGCGGGCTCTCGGTGCACGGCTCCTTGGCGAAGACGTCGAGCCCGGCGCCGCGGACGTGGCCGCTGACGATGGCCTCGGCGAGCGCGGCCTCGTCCACCAGGCCGCCGCGCGCGGCGTTGACGATGATGACACCCGGCTTGGTCTTGGCCAGCGCCTCCTTGCCGATCAGCCCCGCCGTCTCGGGCGTCTTGGGCAGGTGCACCGAGATGAAGTCGGCGCGGGCCAGCAGGTCGTCCAGCGACAGCAGTTCGATGCCCAACTGCGCGGCGCGGGCCGCCGACACGTAGGGGTCGTAGGCGACCAGGTGCGCCCCGAAGGCCGCGAGCCGTTGGGCGACCAGTTGCCCGATCCGGCCCAGCCCGACGATGCCGGCGGTCTTGCCGAGAATCTCGGTGCCGGAGAACGACGACCGCTTCCAGGTGTGGGCGCGCAGGGAGGCGTCGGCGGCCGGGATCTGGCGGGCCGCGGCCAGCAGCAGGGCCATGGCGTGCTCGGCGGCGCTGTGGATGTTGGACGTCGGGGCGTTGACCACCAGCACCCCGCGCTCGGTGGCGGCATCGACGTCGACGTTGTCCAGCCCCACCCCGGCGCGGGCCACGATCTTCAGCTTGGGGGCCGCCGCCAGCACCTCGGCGTCGACCGTGGTGGCCGAGCGCACCAGCAGCGCGTCGGCCTCCCCCACCGCGGCCAACAGCTTCTCCCGGTCGGGCCCGTCCACCCAGCGCACCTCGACCTGGTCCCCGAGCGCGGCGACGGTGGATTGGGCGAGTTTGTCGGCGATCAATACAACAGGCAGGTTCACGCGGCCAGCCTATCGGCTGCGGTTTTCACCGGCGGCGGACGGTCGGCGCATCGTCGCGCGTGACGCCCACACCCAATGGCTTACATGCGGCGCCAATACCTTTCGCGACGGCATGTTGCCGGGGCCACCCTCGTGCCTATGCTGTTGCGGTGACCAGACTCGCAGTCATCTACTACTCGGCCACCGGGCACGGCACCACGATGGCCCGCCGCGTCGCCGCCGCGGCCGAGTCCGCCGGCGCCGAGGTCCGGGTGCGCCACGTCGTCGAGACCCACGACCCGGAATCGTTTGCCCACAACCCGGCCTGGACAGCGAACTACGAAGCGACCAAGGATCTTCCCGCGGCCACCGGCGACGACATCGTGTGGGCCGATGCGGTGATCTTCGGTTCACCGACCCGCTTCGGCTCCCCCGCAGCGCAATTGCGCGCCTTCCTCGACTCGCTGGGCGGGCTGTGGGCACAGGGCAAGCTGGCCGACAAGGTGTATGCGGCCTTCACGTCGTCGAACACCCTGCACGGCGGGCAGGAGACCACGCTGGTCACCCTCTACCTCACGCTGATGCATTTCGGCGGCATCATCGTGCCACCGGGATACACCGATCCGTCCAAGTTCGTCGACGGCAACCCCTACGGGGTGAGCCTGGTCTCCACCCACGACAACATCGAGATCATCGACGAGACCACCGCGAACGCCCTCGACCACCTGGCCCGCCGGGTGGTGGCGGTCGCAGGGCGGCTCGCGTCGGCGCAGCGGCCCCGGGGCTAGGCCGTCTCGGTGATCGGGCGGTCCACCCAGCTCATCAGCTCGCGCAACTTCTTGCCGGTGACCTCGATGGGATGCTCGGCGTTCCGCTTGCGCAGTTCCTCGAGCTGCTTGTTGCCGCCCTCGACGTTGGCGACCAGCTTCTTGACGAAGCTGCCGTCCTGAATGTCGCGCAGGATCTCGCGCATCCGCTCCTTGGTGCCGGCGTCGATGACGCGCGGGCCCGACAGGTACCCGCCGAACTCGGCCGTGTCGGACACCGAGTAGTTCATCCGGGCGATGCCACCCTCGTACATCAGGTCGACGATCAGCTTGAGCTCGTGCAGCACCTCGAAGTACGCCATCTCCGGCGGGTATCCTGCCTCCACCATCACGTCGAAGCCGGTCTTCACCAATTCCTCTGTGCCACCGCACAACACGGCCTGCTCGCCGAAGAGGTCGGTTTCGGTCTCGTCTTTGAAGGTGGTCTTGATGACGCCCGCGCGGGTGCCGCCGATGCCCTTGGCGTAGGACAGCGCCAGCGCCTGGCCCTTTCCGGTGGGGTCCTGGTCGACGGCGATCAGGCACGGCACGCCCTTGCCGTCGACGAACTGCCGGCGCACCAGGTGACCCGGCCCCTTCGGAGCGACCATCGCGATGGTGACCTCGGCCGGGGGCTTGATCAGCCCGAAGTGGATGTTGAGCCCGTGCCCGAAGAACAGCGCGTCGCCGTCTTTGAGGTTGGGTTCGATGTCGTTGGTGAAGATCTCGGCCTGCGCGGTGTCGGGCGCGAGCAGCATGATCACGTCGGCCCACTTGGCGACCTCGGCGGGGGTGTCGACCTCCAGGCCCTGCTCGGAGACCTTCGCCCGGGACTTCGAACCCTCCTTGAGGCCCACCTTCACCTGCACGCCGGAGTCGCGCAGGCTCAGCGCGTGGGCGTGCCCCTGGCTGCCGTAGCCGATCACACCGACCTTGCGGCCCTGGATGATCGACAGGTCTGCGTCGTCGTCGTAGAACATCTCCAATGCCTCGGATGGCACGTTCCCTATCTCCTTCTCGTTCGCAACAGCTGAAATCTACTTGGTGCCCATGCCGCGCGGACCGCGCGACAACGCCACCACTCCGGACTGGACGATCTCGCGGACACCGAACGGCTCCAGCACCCGCAGCAGCGCCTCGATCTTGCCGCGGTTGCCGGTGGCCTCGATGGTCAGCGCCTCCGGCGACACGTCGATCACCTTGGCGCGGAACAGGTTCACCGCCTCGATCACCTGGCTGCGGGTGCCGGCGTCGGCGCGCACCTTGATCAGCGCCAGCTCGCGCGACACCGCGTTGTCATCGTCGAGCTCGACGATCTTGATGACGTTGATCAGCTTGTTGAGCTGCTTGGTCACCTGCTCGAGCGGGGTCTCCTCGGCGGAGACCACGATCGTCATCCGCGACATGTCCTTCTGCTCGGCCGGGCCGACGGCCAGCGACTCGATGTTGAATCCGCGCCGGGAGAACAGCGCCGCGATGCGGGCGAGCACACCGGGTTTGTCTTCCACCAGCACTGACAACGTGTGTGAGGTGAGGTTCATCAGGCGTGCCCCTCGCTTTCGTCGTCGAACAGCGGCCGGATGCCGCGGGCCGCCTGGATCTCGTCGTTGCTGGTGCCGGCGGCCACCATCGGCCACACCTGGGCATCGGCGCCGACGATGAAGTCGATCACCACCGGGCGGTCGTTGATCTCGCGCGCCCGGGCGATGACGTCCGCCACGTCTTCGGCATGCTCGCAACGGAATCCGACGCAGCCCAGCGCCTCTGCCAGCTTGACGAAGTCCGGGATGCGATGCGAGTGGGTTGCCAGGTCGGTCTGCGAGTACCGCTCCTCGTAGAACAGGGTCTGCCACTGGCGCACCATACCCAGGTTGCCGTTGTTGATCAGCGCCACCTTGATCGGCACACCCTCGATCGCGCAGGTGGCCAGTTCCTGGTTGGTCATCTGGAAGCAGCCGTCGCCGTCGATCGCCCAGACCTCGGCGTCGGGGCGGGCGATCTTGGCGCCCATGGCCGCCGGGACGGCGAACCCCATGGTGCCCAGCCCCCCGGAGTTGAGCCAGGTGCGCGGCTTCTCATACGAGATGAACTGCGCCGCCCACATCTGGTGCTGACCGACGCCGGCGACGTACACCGCGTCGGGACCGGCGATCTCGCCCAGCTTCTCGATCACGAGTTCCGGGCTCAGGCTGCCGTCACTCTGCGGGCCGTAGCTCAGCGGGTAGGTCGACTTGACGTCGTCCAGATACGCCCACCAGTCGGTCATGTCGATCTTGTCCGCGACGCCGTGGTGGCGCAGCATCGCGATCAGCTCGGTGATGACCGCCTTGACGTCGCCGACGATCGGCACGTCGGCGTGCCGGTTCTTGCCGATCTCGGCCGGGTCGATGTCGGCGTGGATGACCTTGGCCTCCGGCGCGAAGGTGTCCAGC
>NZ_JBYCLG010000320.1:0-37737 GCF_057473785.1 Mycobacterium sp. TH-M103 | reverse complement strand
TGGGGGAGATCGCCAACCTCTCGTCGGCCTCGGTGCTGCACATCCTGCGCGACACCATCGCCAAGCCGCCGCCCAGCGAAAGCCCCGGGCTGATGCTTGCGATGGGGCCCGGATTCTGTTCCGAGATGGTGCTGTTGCGCTGGCACTGACCCGCCGATGTCCCGGGCCCGCTGGACCCGGGGGCGCGGCGACGATTATTCGAGGGTCTCGGACAGCTCCAGCCAGCGGCTTTCGGTCGCGGCGACCTCGTCTTCCAGCCCGCGCAGCTCCTGGGTCAACCGGGTGATGCCGACGTGGTCGGCCTGGTCGTGCTCGGCGAGCTCGACGTGCTTGGCGGCGATCCGGTCGGCCAGACGCGCCAGCTGCCTGTCGACGCCGGCCAGTTCCTTTTCGGCGGCACGCCGCTGTGCGCCGGACATCGCCTGCGGCTCCGAAGCCTTGGCGCTTGCCGGCCCGGCGGCGTTCGCCGCGGTGCGCTGCGCCGCCAGCCGCAGGTACTCGTCGATGCCGCCGGGCAGATGCCGCAGCCGCCCGTCGAGGATCGCGTACTGCTGATCGGTGACCCGTTCCAGCAGATAGCGGTCGTGCGAGACGACGATCAGCGTGCCGGCCCAGGAGTCGAGCAGGTCCTCGGTGGCGGTGAGCATGTCGGTGTCGACGTCGTTGGTGGGCTCGTCGAGCAGCAGCACGTTCGGTTCGGACAACAATGTGAGCATCAGCTGCAGTCGCCGCCGCTGGCCCCCGGACAGGTCGGCGACCCGCGCGGACAGCTGGCCGCGGCCGAACCCCAGCCGCTCCAGCAGCTGCGTCGGGGTGACCTCGCGGTCCTCGACCTGGTAGCCGCCGCGCAGCCGGGCCAGGACGTCGGCGATCCGGTCCCCGGCCACCGGGGCGAGCATCTCGCCCTGCTGGTCGAGCACCGCCAGCCGCACGGTCTTGCCACGTTTGACGCGCCCGCTGTCGGGCTGGATGGTGCCCGCGATCAGACCCAGCAGCGTCGACTTGCCGGCCCCGTTGGCGCCGACGATGCCGGTGCGCTCGCCCGGGCCGATTCGCCATTCGATGTCGCGCAGCACCGGGCGGCCCCCGAAGGAGACCGACACGTCGAGCAGGTCGATGACGTCCTTGCCCAGCCGGGCACTCGCCAGCTTGGCCAGTTCGACGGTGTTGCGCAGCGGCGGCACGTCGGCGATCAGCTGGTTGGCGGCCTCGATGCGGAACTTGGGTTTGGAGGTCCGCGCCTGCGGGCCCCGGCGCAGCCAGGCCAGTTCCTTGCGCATCAGGTTCTGCCGTTTGGCCTCGGCCGTGGCGGCCAGCCGGTCGCGTTCGACGCGCTGCAGCACGTAGGCCGCATATCCGCCTTCGAAGGGCTCGACGATGCCGTCGTGCACTTCCCATGTCGTCGTCGCGACGTCGTCGAGGAACCAGCGATCGTGGGTGACCAGCAACAGGCCGCCGGTGTTGCGGGCCCAGCGTTGCCGCAGGTGCTCGGCCAGCCAGGTGATGCCTTCGATGTCGAGGTGGTTGGTGGGCTCGTCGAGGGCGATCACGTCCCATTCGCCCACCAGCAGCCTGGCCAGCTGCACTCGGCGTCGCTGACCCCCGCTGAGGGTGGCCACGGTCGCCTCCCAGGCGATGTCGGACACCAGGCCGCCGACGACGTCGCGCACTCGCGCGTCACCCGCCCACTGGTGTTCGGCCTGGTCGCCGACGAGGGTCCAGCCCACCGTGCGGTCGGGATCGAGGGTGTCGGCCTGGCTCACCGCGCCCACCCGCAGCCCGCTGCGGCGGGTGACCCGCCCTGAGTCCGGCTGCAGCTCACCGGTCAGCAGGGCGAGCAGGCTGGACTTGCCGTCGCCGTTTCGCCCGACGATGCCGATGCGCGCGCCGTCGTTGACCCCGAGCGTGACCGACTCGAAGACCACTTGAGTGGGATATTCCAGGTGAACGGCCTCGGCCCCCAATAGGTGCGCCACCGGGACGACCTTAGTCGGACGCCGGCGGCGGGCATCTACGACAGCGTGAGGCTTGCTGCACGAGAGCACACGACAGCGAAGTCCGATTTGAGTTACCCGTCAGGCTGCCCCGTCATCGCGGTGGCCGGAATGACGGCCGGCCGGCGCTACTCGAGCGCGAGCAGCGCGTGGTCGACGTGGCTGCGGGTGTCGGCCGGCGCCCTGCCGTCGGACACGACGTCGAGGAACCGCGACGCCAGGTCACGCAGCTTGACGTTGGCCTCCTGGGAACGCCAGGCCAGGATGCGAAACGCGCGCTCCGCGGAGATGCCGTAGGCGGCCATGAGCACGCCTTTGGCCTGTTCGATCCGCGCCCGGGAGGCGGCCGCCGTCGACATCACGGCGGTGATGTCGGACTGCAACGAGTCGGTGACGTCGACGTAGAAACCGGACATGCCGATGATCCGGCCGTCGTCGTCGACCATGCGGTCTCCGGCGACGACGACCCAGCGGGTGCGCCCGGCAGTGTCGATGATGCGGTGCCGGCTGCTGAACGGCTCTCCCTTGTGCAGGTGCTCCAGCACGGCCGCGACGCGCTCGCGGTCTTCGGGGTGCTTGTGCTTCAGCAGCAGTTGGGTGGTCGGCTCGACGCTCCCGGGCTCGTAGCCGTGCATGCGAGCGATCACGTCCGACCACTCCCAACGCTCGTCGTCCAGGAAGAACCGGAACCTGCCCACCTCCTGGGGCTCGCCCAGCCCCAGCACCAGATCGACCGGGCTGTGCCCCTCTTCCTGCATCACCTCGGACGTCATCGACTCGAGCGCCGGTGAATCGCTTTCGGTGCTCGCCTGCCCCTCGGTGTCTGGCCGCCCGTCCGGTCTGAGGACGAAGTCGCCTTCGAAATTCACAGTCATCGCGCGTCCCTCGCTGTACCGCTGCTTGTTTCTGTGAGTCACACATGCCCATTTTGGGAAAAGTTCATGCACGCCCGCGGACCCGGTGACCGGCCGGCGACGGTGACCCGGTAGCCGCGGGAAACGTCCTGATCAGGACCGCAAAGGGCGCTCATGTGCCATGATGGCCAGGCTGTCGAGAATCAGGGAGCTTTGGTGGATCTGAACTTGTCGGTGATCACACGACCGGTCGGGCGCCTGGTCGCCACGGCGCAGAACGGTCTGGAGGTCCTGCGACTGGGGGGCCTGGAGACCGGCAGCGTCCCCTCGCCGTCGCAGACGGTCGAGAGCGTTTCGATGTACAAGCTGCGCCGTTACTTCCCGCCGGACAGCCGGCCGGGGCAGGGACGGGTGGGTCCGCCGGTGCTGATGGTGCACCCGATGATGATGTCGGCCGATATGTGGGACGTCACCCGCGCGGAAGGCGCGGTCGGGATCCTGCACGCCAACGGGCTCGATCCGTGGGTGATCGACTTCGGCTCACCCGACAAGGTCGAGGGCGGCATGCGCCGCAACCTGACCGACCACATCGTCGCGCTCAGCCAGGCCATCGACACGGTCCACGACGCCACCGGCAGCGACGTGCACCTGGTCGGATATTCGCAGGGCGGCATGTTCTGCTACCAGGCCGCGGCCTATCGGCGTTCGAAGAACATCGCCAGCATCGTGGCGTTCGGTTCGCCGGTGGACACCCTGGCCGCCCTGCCCATGGGCATCCCCGCGAACTTCGCGGCGCCCGCCGCGAGCTTCATGGCCGAGCACGTCTTCAGCTGGATGGACATCCCGAGCTGGTTGGCGCGCATGGGTTTCCAGATGCTCGATCCACTCAAGACCGCCAAGGCCCGGATCGACTTCGTGCGTCAGCTGCACGACCGGGAGGCCCTGCTGCCGCGCGAACAGCAGCGCAGGTTCCTCGAACGCGAGGGCTGGATCGCCTGGTCCGGCCCGGCCGTTTCCGAGCTGCTCACGCAGTTCATCGCGCACAACCGGATGATGACGGGCGGTTTCGCCATCAACGGGCAGATGGTCACGCTCACCGACATCACCTGCCCGGTTTTGGCTTTCGTCGGGGAGGTCGACGACATCGGGCAGCCGGCCTCGGTGCGCGGCATCCGCCGGGCGGCCCCGAACGCCGAAGTGTACGAATCCATCATCAGGACAGGACATTTCGGCCTCGTCGTCGGTTCCAAGGCGGCGGAGCAGAGCTGGCCCACCGTCGCGGCATGGGTGCAATGGCTCTCCAACGGCGGTGACAAACCCGGCGGCATCGACTTGATGGCCGATCAGCCCGAAGAGCACACCGACAGCGGGGTCGCGCTCAGCGCGCGGCTCGTGCACGGCATCGGGGAGGTCTCCGGCGCGGCGTTGTCGGCGGCCCGCGGCGCCGCCGACGCCGTCGTCTCGGCCAACAAGTCCATGCGCACCCTGGCCGTGGAGACGGTCCGGACGCTGCCGCGGCTGGTCCGCCTCGGCCAGATCAACGACCACACCCGGATCTCGCTGGGCCGCATCATCGAGGAGCAGGCCCACGACGCACCCAAGGGCGAGTTCCTGTTGTTCGACGGGCGCGTGCACACCTACGAGGCGGTGAACCGGCGCATCGACAACGTCGTGCGCGGCCTCATCGCGGTCGGGGTGCGGCAGGGCGATCGCGTAGGTGTGCTGATGGAGACCCGGCCCAGTGCGCTGGTCGCGATCGCCGCGCTGTCACGGCTGGGCGCGATCGCCGTGGTGATGAAGCCCGATACCGACCTGGCCGCGGCCGTTCGGCTCGGGGGAGCGTCGGAGATCCTCACCGACCCCACCAATCTCGACGCGGCGCGTGACCTTCCGGGGCACATCCTGGTGCTCGGCGGCGGCGAGTCCCGGGACCTGCACCTGCCCGGCGACAGCGACATCATCGACATGGAGCAGATCGACCCGGACGCCGTCGAGCTGCCCGCCTGGTACCGGCCCAACCCCGGGCTGGCCCGCGACCTGGCGTTCATCGCGTTCACCGCGGTCGGCGGCGAGCTGGTGCCCCGGCACATCACCAACTACCGCTGGGCGGTGTCGGCCTTCGGCACCGCGCCACGGCCGCGCTCGACCGCAAAGACACCGTCTACTGCCTGACACCGCTGCATCACGAGTCCGCGCTGCTGGTCAGCCTGGGCGGCGCCGTGGTCGGCGGCACCCGCATCGCGTTGTCGCGCGGCCTCGAGCCCGATCGGTTCATCCGGGAGGTCCGGCAGTACGGCGTGACCGTGGTGTCCTACACCTGGTCCCTGCTACGCGACGTCGTCGACGACCCCGCCTTCGTGCTGCACGGCAACCATCCGGTGCGGCTGTTCATCGGTTCGGGCATGCCGACCGGGTTGTGGGCGCGGGTCGTCGACGCGTTCGCCCCCGCCCACGTCGTCGAGTTCTTCGCCACCACCGACGGGCAGGCCGTGCTGGCCAACGTCTCGGGCGCCAAGATCGGCAGCAAGGGCCGCCCGCTGCCCGGCGCCGGGCGAATCGAGCTGGGCGCCTACGACGCCGAGCGCGACCTGATCCTGGAAAACGACCGTGGCTTCGTGCAGGTCGCCGAGCCCAACCAGGTCGGGGTCCTGCTCGCCGCGTCCAACGGGCCGATCGATCCCAGCGCGTCGGTCAAGCGCGGGGTGTTCGCCGCCGGCGACACCTGGATCTGCACCGAGTACCTCTTCCGCCGCGACGAGGACGGCGACTTCTGGCTGATGGGCCGGCGCGGCTCGGTGGTGCGCACCGCCCGCGGCCTGGTCTACGCCGAGCCGGTCACCGACGCGTTGGGCTGCATCAACGGCGTCGACCTGGCGGTGACCTACAACGTGCCGGTCGGGGACAGGCAGGTCGCGGTGTCGGCGGTGACGCTGCTGCCCGGTGCCACCATCACCGCGGCCGACCTGACCGAGGCGGTCGCCAAGATCCCCGTCGGGCTCGGGCCCGACGTCGTGCACGTGGTCCCGGAGCTGGCGCTCAGTGCCAGCTACCGTCCCACCGTCAGCGCCCTGCGCGCGGCCGGCATCCCCAAGCCGGGACGCCAGGTGTGGTATTTCGACACCGACAGCACACAGTTCCGCAAACTGACTCCGGGGGTCCGATCCGAGATGAGCGGCGCCTCATGATGATCGACGATGCACTGCTGAGCATTCTGGTGTGCCCGGCCGACCGGGGTCCGTTGGTGCTGGTATCCGAAGACGGCGGGGCCGATCTGCTCTACAACCCGCGGCTGCGGCGCGCCTACCGCATCGAGGACGGCATCCCGGTGCTGCTGATCGACGAGGCCCGCGACGTCGACGACGACGAGCACGCCAAGCTCATGGCACGAGCCCGTCCGGCAACTCCCCGGTGAGGTAGCGCTGCAGGTTCGGCGCGATGGTCCGCGCGATCTGCTCGGCCGGCAGCGACGCGAACGGTTCCAGGTCCAGGATGTAGCGGGCCATCACGACACCGACCAGTTGCGACGCGACGAACTGGATGCGGATGAGCCCGCTGCCGGGGGGATCGTCCACGCGCGGGCCGACTTCCACCGCGATCACGTCCTGGATGAACGTGCGGAACAGATTGACCTCGGAGCCGGCGAGGATCGACCGCAGCGTGGCGATGAACCCGGTACCGAGGTCGGAATCCCACAGCGGCAACAACATCGACGGCAGCCGGTAGCCGATCTCCTCGATCGGCACCTCGCGCAGCGGGCCGATGATGTCCATCGGATCCACCGGGATGTGCACCGCGGCGGCGAACAGCTTCTCCTTGGTGCCGAAGTAGTGATGCACCAGCGCCGAGTCCACTCCCGCCGCCGCCGCCACCGCACGGATCGAGGTGTTCCCGAAACCGTTGGCGGCGAACATTTCCCGCGCAACGTGCAGGATCCGGTTGCGGGTGCCGGAACTGCCCGCCGGCCGCCCGCGCCGTCTGGGCGCGCCCTTGCCGCCCGGCTGCGCCGCGCTTGCGATCACCACTAGGACCCTCCGTGGTGACCCGCTGCGCCCGGCTGCGCCGCGCTTGCGATCACCACTAGGGCGTCCGCCGCCGCAGCGTCGCCGCCGCCAGTCCCAGCGCCGCCACCGCGAAGCCCAACACGACGACGATGTCGCGCAGCGCGACGCCGGTCAGCCCGGGATGCGCATCCACCTGCTGGAGGGCCTCCAGGGCGTAGCTGGCCGGCAGCACGTCGGCGACCCACTGCAGCCAGTGCGCCATCAGCGCCCGTGGGACGATGATGCCGGCCAGCAGCAGCTGCGGGACGATGACCAACGGGATGAACTGCACGGCCTGGAATTCGGTGCGCGCGAACGCACTACACAGCAGGCCCAGGCCGACGCCCAGCACGGCGTTGACGATCGAGATCACGAACACCCACACGGGGCTGCCCGCGGTCTGGAAGCCGAGCAGCCAGAACGACACGACACAGGCGAGGGTGGCCTGCGCCGCCGCGGCGATCGAGAAGGCGGTCCCGTAGGCGGCGAGCAGGTCGAACCGGCGCAGCGGGGTGGTCAGGATGCGTTCCAGGGTCCCGGAACCACGCTCTCGTTGCATGGTGATCGCGGTGATGATGAACATCACGAAGAACGGGAACAGGCCGAGCAGGATCAGGCAGGCGGTGTTGAACGGCGACGGCGTGCCCGGCCGGTGCGGCACGTTTTCGAACATGTAGTACATCAGCGTGATGACCAGGATCGGCACCACCAGAATCAGCGCGACGCTGCGTTGGTCGGCGGCTAGCTGACGCAAGATTCGGGCGGTCGTGGCCGCGTAGTTCCGCAGCGTCAGCCGGCTGCGGGCATGGTGGTGTGCCGGATGATGGACAGGAACGCTTCCTCCAGTGACGTGCATCCGGTCTCCTTCCGCAGTTGGTCCGGTGTGGTGTGGGCCAGCAGCCGGCCCTCGCGCATCAGCAGCAGGTCGCCGCAGCGGTCGGCCTCGTCCATCACGTGGCTGGAGACCAGCAGCGTGGTGCCGCGCCGCGCCAGCGCGCCGAACTGCTCCCACAGCTCGACGCGCAGCACCGGGTCCAGGCCGATCGTCGGCTCGTCGAGCACCACCAGGTCCGGGCGGCCGACCAGTGCGCAGGCCAGCGAGACCCGGGTGCGCTGGCCGCCGGAGAGGTTGGCGCAGCGGGTGGTGCGGTGGGTGCGCAGGTCCACCGCGTCGATGATCTCGTCGGCGGCCTGCCGGTCGGCGCCGCAGAGGCCGGCGAAGTAGCGGATGTTGTCGATCACCCGCAGGTCGCCGTAGATCGTCGGATCCTGCGGCATGTAGCCGACCCGGTGCCGCAGCGACCGGGTGCCGGCGGGGTGGCCGAGGACGGTCACCGAGCCCCCGGTGACGATCTGCGTGCCGACGATGCAGCGCATCAGCGTGGTCTTGCCGGAGCCGGACGGGCCGAGCAGCCCGGTGATCGTGCCGCGCGCTATGCGCACCGAAAGATCTTGGACGACAAGCATCTTGCCGCGTACCACGTGCAGGCTCTCGATGGTGACGGCCGGTTCCGCGCCGTCCCGCAATAATTCATCATTCGATGAACTCATCACATGATGAATATCCGCCGGCGCAGCGGGGATGTCAAGGGCGGCGAAGCGCGCTCAGCTCCCCGGCAAGCCGGGGCGGCGCAACGGCAGGTGCCCGTGCACGCCCTCGGCGTAGGCGGTCTCGGCGTGCTGGGTGAGATCGACACCGGTGGTCTCGTCCTCGGCGCTGAGCCGGAAGCCCAGCAGGCGATCGATCAACTTGGCCAGCACGAAAGACACGACGAACGCATAGACCGCGACCACTACGATCGCCACCGACTGCTTGCCGAGTTGGGCGAAGCCGCCCCCGTAGAGCAGGCCCCGCGGCCCCGACGTCATGACCGCCGTGGCGAGCAACCCGATCAGCGACACCCCGACGACACCGCCGACGAAGTGCACACCGACCACGTCGAGCGAATCGTCGTAGGAGAAACGGAATTTGGCACCCACGGCGAAGGAGCACACGAAACCGGCCGCGAGCCCGACGACCGCCGCGCCGAGGGTGTCCACGGTCCCGCACGACGGCGTGATGGCCACCAGGCCCGCGACCACCCCGGACGCCGCACCGAACGTGGTGGGCTTGCCGTCACGAAACTGTTCGACCGAGAGCCAGCCGAGCATGCCCAGGCAGCCGGCGACGAGCGTGTTGAGGAAGATGGCCGCGGCGGTCCCGTTGGCGGCCAGGGCCGACCCGGCGTTGAAGCCGAACCAGCCGAACCACAGCAGCCCGACGCCGAGCATGACCAGTGGCAGGTTGTGCGGCCGCATGGCGTCCTTCTTGAAGCCGATGCGGGGCCCCAGCGCCAGCGCCAGGGCCAGGGCGGAGGCACCCGAGACGATCTCGACGACGAGACCGCCCGCGTAGTCGAGCACCCCGAGTTTGGCCAGCCAACCGCCGGGTCCCCACACCCAGTGGGCGACCACCGAATACACCACGATCGCCCACACCGGGACGAACACCATCCAGGCGGCGAATTTGGCGCGGTCGGCGATCGCGCCGCTGACCAGGGCCGCGGTGATGATCGCGAACGTCAACTGGAACGTGGCGAACAGCAACTCAGGCACCGCGCCGTGGGCGGTGCCGGGGGTGATGCCGAGCAGGCCGACGTGTCTGAGGTTGCCGACGAGCCCGCCCGCCGCGTCGTCGGAGAACGCGATCGTATAGCCGACCAGCAGCCATGCCACCGTGACCAGCGGTATGGAGATGAAGCTCATCATGATCATGTTGAGCACCCCGGTCGTGCGGACCATGCCGCCGTAGAAGATGGCCAGGCCCGGGGTCATCAGCAGGACCAGGGCGGTGCTGGCCAGGAGCCACGCCGTCGCGGCAGGGTCGATCGCTTGCATCGCTTTGGGCTCCTTCTTCCGCCCCTGACGTCCTCGAGACACCGGGATCCTGCCACGTTCGTGGTCCCGGTAGGTTCGACGGGTGGCTGCACGCCGGCTGTTGGTCGACCCGGTCGCGGCCGCGCACCGGCTGCTCGGCGCCACCCTCGCCTGCCGCGGCGTGCGCGCCACCGTGGTCGAGGTCGAGGCCTACGGGGGAGTTCCCGACGGCCCCTGGCCGGACGCCGCCGCCCACTCCTACCGCGGGCTCAGCGCCCGCAACGCCGTCATGTTCGGGCCGCCGGGGCGGCTCTACACCTACCGCAGCCACGGAATCCACGTCTGCGCCAACGTCTCGTGCGGGCCCGACGGCACCGCCGCGGCGGTCCTGCTGCGGGCAGCCGCGATCGAGGACGGGCTGCCCGTCGCCCGGTCCCGGCGGGGTGAGTCGGTGCGCGAGGCCGCGCTGGCGCGCGGCCCGGGCAATTTGTGTTCGGCGCTCGGAATCACCATGGCCGACAACGGGCTCGACGTGTTCGACCCCGACGCCGCCGTGCGCTTGACGCTCAACGGGCCGGCGGGCGCCGCGGTCGCGGGCCCGCGCGTGGGGATCAGCCAGGCCGCCGACCGGCCGTGGCGCCTGTGGCTCGCCGACCGGCCGGAGGTGTCGGCCTACCGCCGTAACCCCCGGGCGCCGGCGCCGGGCGCCAGCGACTAGCCCGAGGCGCACTGGAAAAATCGACGCCATGATCCTCGACGAGCTGGGCTGGCGCGGGCTGATCGCGCAGTCCACCGACCTCGATGCGCTGGCCGCCGAAGCGGAGCGCGGCCCGATGACGGTGTACGCCGGCTTCGACCCGACCGCGCCCAGCCTGCATGCCGGACACCTGGTGCCGTTGCTGGCGCTGCGGCGGTTCCAGCGGGCCGGTCACCGGCCGATCGTGCTGGCCGGCGGCGCCACCGGCATGATCGGCGACCCGCGCGAGATCGGCGAGCGCACCCTCCACGAGGCCGACACCGTCGCGCAGTGGACCGAGCGCATCGGCGGCCAGCTGGAGCGCTTCGTCGACTTCGACACGTCGCCCACCGGAGCGGTCGTCGTCAACAACCTGGACTGGACGGCCCCGCTGTCGGCGATCGAGTTCCTGCGCGACCTCGGCAAGCATTTCTCGGTCAACGTGATGCTGGATCGCGACACCGTCCGGCGGCGCCTGGAGGGCGAGGGCATCTCCTACACCGAGTTCAGCTACATGCTGTTGCAGGCCAACGACTACGTCGAGTTGCACCGCCGCTACGGCTGCACGCTGCAGATCGGCGGCTCCGACCAGTGGGGCAACATCATCGCCGGGGTGCGGCTGGTCCGCCAGAAGCTGGGCGCGTCCGTGCACGCGCTGACGGTCCCGCTGGTGACTGCGGCCGACGGCACCAAGTTCGGCAAGTCCACCGGCGGCGGCAGCCTGTGGCTGGACCCGGAGATGACCAGCCCCTACGCGTGGTACCAGTACTTCTTCAACACCGCCGACGCCGACGTGATCCGCTACCTGCGCTGGTTCACCTTCCTGACCGCCGACGAGCTGGCCGAGCTGGAACAGGCCACCGCCGAACGCCCCCAACAACGCGCCGCCCAACGGCGGCTAGCCCGGGAGCTGACCGTGCTGGTGCACGGCGAGGCGGCCACCGAGGCCGTCGAACACGCCAGCCGCGCGCTGTTCGGGCAGGGCGAACTCGAGCGTCTGGACGAGGCGACGCTGGCGGCGGCCTTGCGCGAGACGTCGGTGGCCGAGCTCGAGCCGGGCGGCCCCGACGGCATCGTCGACCTGTTGGTGGCCAGCGGCCTGTCCGAGAGCCGGAAGGCCGCCCGCCGCACGATCGGCGAGGGCGGCGTCTCGGTCAACAACACGCGCATCGAGACCGAGGAGTGGGCCCCGCAGAGCTCGGATTTCCTGCACGGCCGCTGGTTGGTGCTGCGCCGCGGCAAACGTAACGTCGCCGGGGTGCAGAGGATCTAGAACGCGGCCGCAACGATCCGCGACCGCAAAACGCGTTAGTGCGCAAACCTTTACCTCACCGTGCCACGGCTGTGATCCCCGTTGGCCAGTGTTGTCACGATGACTTGGGCGACGCATGCGCAACTGACCCTGGTGCGGTTCCTGGGGGTGACCACGGTGCTGATCGCTCTGGCCGGAGCGGTGGCGGCGCCCATTCGCGCGGACATGCTCGGTAACGCCTTTTTGTCGGCACTGACCAACGCCGGCATCGCCTACTCCCAGCCCGCCACCACGCTGGCGCTGGGGCAGTCGGTGTGCCCGTCGTTGTTCTCCCCGGGCGGGTCGTTCGACTCCGTCGTGGACAGGATGGCCGCGAACACCGGCATGCCCTACGTCATCGCGGGCAAGTTCGCGATCGTCGCGGTCGCGACGTACTGCCCGGCGATGATGGCGCCGCTGCTGCCCAACCGCCTGCAGTCCTAGTCGAGTCCGGGCGGCCCCGTATCCTCAGCAGCGTGGTCGACGACAGGCAGAAACCCGGCAGGGAGCGCCGTCCGCGCCCGGCGTCGGGGGGCTGGTCGGGGCCCGGCCGGGCCCGCACGTCCCAGCCGAAGAACGCCGACGGCCGCCACCCCCACGGCGACCGCGCGGTGCACGACGCGCCCGCCATCCCGGCCGACGTGGACGCCCGCCAGCTGGACCCCGCGATCCGCCGCGAGCTGAGCACCCTGGACCGTGCCACCGCCGACGCGGTGGCGCGTCACCTGGTCGCCGCCGGCGCGCTGCTGGACGAGGACCCGCAGACCGCGCTCGCTCATGCGCGCGCGGCCCGGGCCCGCTCCAGCAGGATCGCCGCGGTCCGCGAGGCGGTCGGCATCGCCGCCTATCACTGCGGCGACTGGGCCCAGGCGCTGTCGGAGCTGCGCGCCGCGCGCCGGATGGGCAGCAAATCGTCGTTGCTCGCCATGATGGCCGATTGCGAGCGCGGGCTGGGCCGCCCGGAGCGGGCGATCGAGCTGGCCCGCGGACCCGAGGCCGCCGCGCTGAGCGGCGACGACGCCGACGAGTTGCGCATCGTCGCCGCCGGCGCTCGCGCCGATCTCGGCCAGCTCGAGCAGGCGCTGACGGTGCTGTCCACACCGCAGCTGGACCCGGCCCGCAGAGGCCCGACGGCGGCCCGGCTGTTCTACGCCTACGCCGACACGCTGCTCGCGCTGGGTCGCAGGGACGAGGCGCTGCACTGGTTCCTGCGTTCCGCGGATGCGGACGTCGAAGGCGTCACCGACGCCGAGGACCGGGTCGGCGAGCTCGCCTGAACATGAGGACCATCGCGCAGGAATACGACTGCCTGCTGATCGACCTGGACGGGACGGCGTTCTGCGGCCGTAGCCCCACCGAGGGCGCGGTGGAGGCGCTCGCCGAGGTGCGCGCCCGCATCTTCTTCGTCACCAACAACGCCTCCCGCAGCGCCGAGGAGGTCGCGGCGCACCTGGGCGACCTCGGCTTCACCGCCGCCCCCGAAGACGTCGTGACCAGCGCCCAGAGCGCCGCGCGGCTGCTGGCCGATCAGCTGCCGGCGGGCTCCCCGGTGCTGATCGTGGGCACCGACGCGTTGGCCGGCGAGGTCGCCGCGGTCGGGCTGCGCCCCGTGCGCCGCTACGACGATCACCCGGTCGCCGTCGTGCAGGGGCTGTCCATGACCGTCGGCTGGCCGGAACTGGCCGAGGCCGCCCAGGCGATCCGGGCCGGCGCGTTGTGGGTGGCGGCCAACCTCGACCCCGCGTTGCCCACCGAACGGGGGCTGTTGCCCGGCAACGGGTCCATGGTCGCCGCGCTGCGGACGGCGACCGGCGCCGAACCTCAGGTCGCCGGCAAGCCGGCGCCGCGGCTGTTCACCGACGCCGTGGCCCGCGGCGAGTTCCGCGCGCCGCTGGTGGTCGGGGACAGGCTGGACACCGACATCGAGGGCGCCAACGCCGCCGGGCTGCCCAGCCTGCTGGTGCTCTGCGGGGTCAACACCGCGCGCGACGCGGTGTGCGCCGAGCCCGTCCACCGCCCCACCTACATCGGCCACGACCTGCGCTCCCTGCATCGCAGCGGCGAGTCGCTCGCGGTGGGCCCGCAACCGGGCTGGCGCGTGGAGGTCACCGACGCCGCGGTGACCGTCAGCGCCGACGGCGGCGGCGACCCGGATGGGGACGGGATGGCGGTCGTGCGCGCGGTCGCCGACGCGGTGTGGAGCGCTGGGGCCGCCGCGCCGCGCATCCGGGCCGGCGACGACCGGGCCCGCGACGCCCTGCAGCGCTGGTCGTTGCTGCACTCCGAGTGATGGATGACTAGCGTAGGGACGCGATGGATATCGACCCTGACCAGATCCGCGCCGAAATCGACACCCTGCTCGCCCGGCTGCCCGACCCCGGGGAGTCCGAAACCGCCGAGGACGGGCCCTCGCTCGCCCAGCTGGAAGACATAGCCCGCCGCCTCTCCGAGGCGCACGACGTGCTGCTGGCCGCGCTGGAGTCGGCGGAGAAGGGCTAGCGCGGTGGCGCGACGTGCCCGCGTTGACGCCGAGCTCGTTCGGCGCGGCCTCGCCCGGTCGCGTCAGCAGGCCGCGGAGTTGATCGACGCCGGGAAGGTCAGCATCGACGGGCTGCCCGCGCGCAAGCCGGGCACCGCCGTCGCCGTCACCGCCAGGCTGACCGTCGCCGACGGCGAACGCGGCTGGGTGTCGCGCGGGGCGCACAAGCTCATCGGCGCACTCGACGCCTTCGACATCTCCCTGGCGGACCGCCGCTGCCTGGACGCCGGGGCGTCGACGGGCGGGTTCACCGAGGTGCTGCTGGACCGCGGGGCCGCCGAGGTGGTCGCCGCCGACGTGGGGTACGGGCAGCTGGCCTGGTCGCTGCGCAGCGATCCGCGGGTGGTCGTCGTCGAGCGGACCAACGTCCGCGACCTGACACCGGAGGCGATCGGCGGGGCGGTCGACGTGGTGGTGGCCGACCTGTCGTTCATCTCGCTGGCCACCGTGTTGCCCGCGCTGGTTCGGTGCGCGCGGGGCGGCGCGGATATCGTTCCCATGGTGAAGCCGCAGTTTGAGGTGGGCAGGGGCCTGGTGGGTGCCGGTGGGGTGGTGGCCGATCCCGGTTTGCGCGCCGACTCGGTGCTGGCCGTGGCGCGGCGGGCCGGGGAGCTGGGTTGGCACACGGTCGGCGTCGCCGCCAGCCCGTTGCCGGGTCCCTCGGGCAACGTGGAGTACTTCTTGTGGCTGCGCGCCGAGACCGATCGCGCGCTGACCGGAGACGAGCTGGGGGACGCGGTGCGTCGCGCCGTGACGGAGGGCCCGCGATGACGTCCGAACGGACCGTCCTGCTGGTGGTGCACACCGGCCGCGAGGAGGCCACCGAGACCGCGCGGCGGATAGTAAAAGTCCTGGGCGACAACGGCATCAGGCTGCGCTTGCTCTCCGCCGAGGCCGTCGACAGGGGATCGCTGCACCTCGCTCCCGAGGAGATGCGGGCGATGGGCGTCGACATCGAGGTGGTCGAGGCCGACCCGCACGCGGCCGAGGGCTGCGAGCTGGTGCTGGTGCTCGGTGGCGACGGCACCTTCCTGCGGGCGGCGGAGCTGGCGAAAAACGCCGGCGTCCCGGTGCTGGGGGTCAACCTGGGCAGGATCGGATTCCTGGCCGAAGCCGAGGCCGAGACCATCGATCGCGTGCTGGACCGCGTCGTCACCCGCAACTACCAGGTGGAGCACCGCCTGACCCTCGACGTCGTCGTGACCCAGGGCGACCGGGTCATCGGGCGCGACTGGGCGCTCAACGAGATGAGTCTGGAACGCGGTCCGCGGTTGGGTGTGCTCGGGGTGGTCGTCGAGATCGAGGGACGCCCGGTGTCGGCTTTCGGCTGCGACGGGGTGCTGGTGTCGACGCCCACCGGGTCGACCGCGTACGCGTTCTCCGCCGGTGGCCCGGTGCTGTGGCCGGACCTCGAGGCGATCCTGGTGGTGCCCAACAACGCTCACGCGTTGTTCGCCCGGCCCATGGTCATCAGTCCCGATGCCACCGTCGCGATCGAGATCGAAGGGGACGGTCACGACGCCCTGGTGTTCTGCGACGGGCGCCGCGAGATGCCGGTGCCCGCCGGCAGCCGGCTCGAGGTCGCGCGCTGCGACACCCCGGTGAAGTGGGCGCGCATCGACAGTGCGCCGTTCACCGACCGGCTGGTGCGCAAGTTCCGGTTGCCGGTGACCGGGTGGCGCGGAAAGTAACCGCGGGTGCTCACCGAGATTCGGATCGAGTCGCTGGGCGCCATCAGCGTGGCGACCGCCGAGTTCGGCCGCGGCCTCACGGTGCTCACCGGCGAGACCGGCACCGGCAAGACGATGGTGGTCACCGGCCTGCACCTGCTGGGCGGCGCCCGCGCCGACCCGACCCGGGTGCGGTCCGGGGCCGAGCGCGCCATAGTCGAAGGCCGTTTCACCACAACCGATCTCGACGATGCGGTGAGCGCGCGCCTGGACGGGATGCTGGACGCGTCGGGGTCCGAGCGCGACGAGGACGGCAGCGTCATCGCGCTGCGCTCGGTCAGCCGGGAGGGGCCGTCGCGGGCCTACCTGGGGGGCCGCAGCGTGCCGGCCAAGTCGCTGAGCGGTTTCACCGCCGAGCTGTTGACCCTGCACGGGCAGAACGACCAGCTGCGCCTGATGCGCCCGGAGGAGCAGCGCGCCGCGCTGGACCGCTTCGCGGGCACCGCCCCCGCGTGTGAGCGCTACCGCACGCTGCGCGACGCCTGGCTGTCGGCGCGGCGCGACCTGGCCGACCGGCGCGCCCGGGCCCGCGAACTCGCGCAGGAGGCCGACCGGCTGAAGTTCGCGCTCACCGAGATCGACGCCGTCGACCCGAAACCCGGCGAGGACGACGCGCTGGTCGCCGACATCGTGCGGCTCTCCGAACTGGACACGCTGCGCGAGGCCGCGGCCGGTGCGCGTGCAGCGCTGGCCGGGGCGACCGACGACGCCGACGGTGCGGGCGCCACCGAGTGGCTGGGGCGGGCGCGCACGGCCCTGGAGTCGGTCGACGACGCGACGCTGCGGGCGCTGGCCGGGCAGGTCGGCGATGCCCTGACGCTGGTCGCCGAGGCGGCCCGCGAGCTCGGTGGCTTCCTGGACGAGCTGCCCGTCGACGCGAGTGCGCTGGAATCCAAGCTGGCCCGTCAGGCCGAGCTGCGCACGCTGACCCGCAAGTACGCCGCCGACATCGACGGCGTGCTGCGCTGGGCGCGCGACGCCCGGGAGCGGCTCGCCCAGCTTGACACCTCGCCGGAGGGCCTGGCGGGCCTGTCGGCTCGGGTCGACGAGTTGGCAGCCGAATTATCAGCGGCCGCAGTCGATCTCAGCAATGCGCGACGCAAGGCGGCCAAGCGGCTGGCCAAGGACGTGACCGCGGAGCTGTCCGGCCTGGCGATGGGCGACGCGGAGTTCACCATCGAAGTCGGCATCGAGGCGGCGGAGCCGGACGACGCCGCGGCCCTCGCGCTGCCCTCCGGGGAACTGGCCAGGGCGGGCGCCGACGGCGTCGACAACGTCGAGTTCGGCTTCGCGGCGCACCGCGGCATGACGGTGCTGCCGCTGGCCAAGAGCGCCTCCGGCGGCGAGCTGTCCCGGGTGATGCTGGCGCTGGAGGTGGTGCTGGCGGCCTCCGCGTCGGGCCTGACGATGGTGTTCGACGAGGTCGACGCCGGCGTCGGCGGCCGCGCGGCGGTGCAGATCGGGCGGCGGCTGGCCCGGCTGGCGCGCACCCATCAGGTCATCGTGGTGACGCACCTGCCGCAGGTCGCCGCGTACGCGGACGTGCACCTGGTGGTGCACGGCGCCCGGGGCGCGAGTTCGGTGCGGGGCGTCACCGGCGACGAGCGGGTCGCCGAGCTGGCGCGGATGCTGGCCGGCCTGGGCGAATCCGACAGCGGCCGCGCCCACGCCCGCGAGTTGCTCGACGCCGCCCAGCGCGACAGCCACCCCTAGCGGCGAAACCCCTATCAGCCGCGACCGCGCGTGTTTTGTGCGCTGACACGCCGCAAACCGCGTACAACTACGCACCCTTGCGCGGCAGTCCCGATGCCGACCTGTCACCGGCCTGTGACAGGTGTGGCTCTAGATAACTTATGATGCTGGTGTTACGGCGCGCCTCCCCGCCCCGGCGGCGCATCGCCGACAGAATCGGCCCATGAAGATGTCAGGGCTGCTCTCGCGTAACACGTCCCGGCCGGGCCTGACCGGCACCGCCCGGGTGGATCGGAACATCGACCGCCTGCTGCGCCGGGTCTGTCCCGGCGACATCGTGGTACTCGACATTCTGGACTTGGACCGCATCACCGCCGACGCGCTGGTGGAAGCCGACATCGCCGCGGTCGTCAACGCGTCGCCCTCGGTGTCGGGACGCTACCCGAACATGGGCCCGGAGGTGTTGGTCAACAACGGGGTCACCCTGATCGACGACACGGGCCCGGAGATCTTCAAGAAGGTCAAGGACGGCGCCAAGATCCGCCTGCACGAGGGCGGGGTGTACGCGGGGGATCGTCGGCTGGTCCGCGGGACCGAGCGCACCGACCACGACATCGCCGACCTGATGCGGGAGGCCAAGAGCGGCCTGGCCGCCCACCTGGAGGCGTTCGCGGGCAACACCATCGAGTTCATCAAGAGCGAGAGCCCGCTGCTGATCGACGGTATCGGCATCCCCGACGTCGACGTCGACCTGCGCCGTCGGCACGTCGTGATCGTCGCCGACGAGCCCAGCGCCGAAGACGACCTGCGCTCGCTCAAGCCCTTCATCAAGGAGTACCAGCCGGTGCTCATCGGTGTCGGTTGCGGTGCGGATGTGTTGCGCAAGGCAGGATATCGCCCGCAACTCATCGTCGGCGACCCCGACCACATCAGCACCGAGGCCCTCAAGTGCGGCGCCCAGGTCGTGCTGCCCGCCGATGCAGACGGGCACGCGCCCGGCCTGGCGCGGATCCAGGATCTTGGGGTGGGGGCAATGACGTTCCCGGCGGCGGGTTCGGCCGTGGACCTGGCGCTGCTGCTGGCCGACCATCACGGCGCCGCGCTGCTGGTGACGGCCGGCCACACCGCCAACATCGAGACCTTCTTCGACCGCACGCGCGCGCAGAGCAACCCGTCGACGTTCCTGACCAGGTTGCGGGTGGGGGAGAAGGTGGTGGACGCCAAGGCCGTTGCTACCCTGTACCGCCACAACATCTCCGGCGGCGCCATCGCGCTGCTGGCGCTGACGATGCTGATCGCCGTCGTCGTCGCGCTGTGGGTCTCGCGCACTGACGCCTTGGTGCTGCACTGGATCACCGACTACTGGAACCACCTGACTCTCATGGTGCAGAAGTGGATGACCTAGATGATCTCGTTACGTCAACACGCGCTCTCGCTGGCCGCGGTCTTCCTGGCCCTGGCCGTGGGGGTGGTGCTGGGTTCCGGCTTCCTGTCGGACACCCTGCTGTCCAGCCTGCGCGCCGAGAAGCGTGATCTGTACACGCAGATCAGCGGACTCAACGACCAGAAGAATGCGCTGAATCAAAAGCTCGGCGCGGCAAACACTTTCGATGACCAACTGGCCGGGCGCATCGTGCACGACGCGCTGGGCGGCAAGTCGGTGGTGGTGTTCCGCACCCCGGACGCCAAAGACGACGACGTGGCGGCCGTCGCGAAGTTCGTCGGCCAGGCCGGTGGCGCGGTCACCGGGACGGTTTCCCTGACCCAGGAGTTCGTCGACGCCAACTCTGCCGAGAAGCTGCGTACGGTGGTGAACTCGTCGGTCCTGCCCGCCGGCCAGCAACTGAGCACCAAGCTCGTCGACCAGGGCTCGCAGGCCGGTGACCTGATGGGCATCGCGCTGTTGATCAACGCCAACCCCGACGCGCCCGCCGTCGGCGATCCCGAGCGTGACACCGTGCTGGCGGCGCTGCGGGACACCGGATTCATCACCTATCAGCCGGCCGATCACCTGGGGGCGGCCAACGCCGCACTCGTGGTGACCGGCGGGGCGCTGCCGCAGGACGCCGGCAACCAGGGTGTCAGTGTGGCGCGGTTCTCCGCGGCACTGGCGCCGCACGGTTCGGGCACGCTGCTCGCCGGGCGCGACGGGTCTGCCACCGGCGGCGCCGCGGTCGCCGTGACCCGCGCCGACTCCGGCATGTCGTCGGTGGTCAGCACCGTCGACGACGTCGACACCGCCCCGGGGAGGATCACCGCGATCCTGGGCCTGCACGACCTGATCAACGGCGGCCACGTCGGGCAGTACGGCATCGGCCACGGGGCGACCTCGGTCACCGTCCCGCAGTAAACGGCTCGCGCCGGGCGTGTTCGCGGCACCTGGGCGTGCCGGGTGTTAGGGTGGGATTCCGTGGTTCGGCAGGCCCATCTAGCTGAAGCTAGAAAAACTCAAGCCCTGCCCTTCTTCACGGAGGTCGCCTGTTGCGTAAGCATCCGCAATCCGCTACGAAGCACCTCTTCGTCAGCGGGGGCGTCGTTTCCTCGCTCGGCAAGGGCCTGACCGCCAGCAGCCTCGGCCAGCTCCTCACCGCCCGCGGGTTGCATGTGACGATGCAGAAGCTCGACCCGTACCTCAACGTCGACCCGGGCACGATGAACCCGTTCCAGCACGGCGAGGTGTTCGTCACCGAGGACGGCGCCGAAACCGATCTCGACGTCGGTCACTACGAGCGCTTCCTGGACCGGGACCTGTCCGGATCGGCGAATGTCACTACGGGGCAGGTCTATTCGACCGTGATCGCCAAGGAACGGCGCGGGGAATACCTCGGCGACACCGTCCAGGTGATCCCGCACATCACCGACGAGATCAAGCGGCGCATCCTGGCGATGGCCGAACCCGACGCCGACGGCCACCGTCCCGACGTCGTCATCACCGAGATCGGCGGCACGGTGGGCGATATCGAGTCGCTGCCTTTCCTGGAGGCCGTCCGGCAGGTCCGCCACGACCTCGGGCGGGAGAACGTGTTCTTCCTGCACGTGTCGCTGGTGCCCTACCTGGCACCGTCGGGGGAGCTGAAGACCAAGCCGACCCAGCACTCGGTGGCCGCGCTGCGCAGCATCGGTATCACCCCCGACGCGCTGATCCTGCGCTGCGACCGCGACGTCCCGGAGTCGCTGAAGAACAAGATCGCGCTGATGTGCGACGTCGACATCGACGGGGTGATCTCTACCCCCGACGCGCCGTCGATCTACGACATCCCCAAGGTGTTGCACCGCGAGGAACTCGACGCGTTCGTGGTGCGCCGGCTCAATCTGCCCTTCCGCGATGTCGACTGGACCGAGTGGGACGACCTGCTGCGCAGGGTGCACGAGCCGCACGACACCGTGCGAATCGCGCTGGTGGGCAAGTACGTCGAGCTCTCCGACGCGTACCTGTCGGTCACCGAGGCGTTGCGGGCCGGCGGGTTCAAGCACCACGCGAAGGTGGAGATGCACTGGGTGGCGTCCGACGAGTGCGAGACCGCCGCCGGCGCCGCGCACGCGCTGGCCGACGTGCACGGGGTGTTGGTGCCCGGGGGGTTCGGCATCCGCGGCATCGAGGGCAAGATCGGGGCGATCCGCCATGCCCGCACGCGCGGTCTGCCGCTATTGGGGCTGTGTCTGGGCCTGCAGTGCATCGTGATCGACGCCGCGCGCTCGGTGGGCATCGAGGCGGCCAACTCCGCCGAATTCGAGCCGGGCACACCGGATCCCGTGATCTCCACGATGGCCGACCAACTCGACATCGTGGCCGGGGAGGCCGATCTGGGTGGAACCATGCGCCTCGGCGCGTACCCGGCCGTGCTGGAACCGGGTTCGATCGTGGCCGAGGCTTATGGCAGCACCCAGGTGTCGGAGCGGCACCGGCATCGCTACGAGGTCAACAACGCCTACCGCGAGAAGATCGCCGAGAGTGGTCTGCGGTTTTCGGGCACCTCGCCCGACGGGCACCTGGTGGAGTTCGTCGAGTATCCGCCGGAGGTGCACCCGTTCATCGTGGGCACCCAGGCCCACCCGGAACTGAAGAGCCGCCCGACCCGTCCGCACCCGCTGTTCGCCGCGTTCGTCGGCGCGGCGATCGACTACAAGGCGGGCGAACTGCTGCCGATGGACATCTCCGAGCACTCAGCCAACGGCAGTCACCAAGACAGCGGCGAGCGGTCGCTTCCCGAGCCCGCGTCCCGTGGCTGAGCACGTTTTCGAGACGACGTCGTCCGAAACCCTCTACACCGGAAAGATTTTCGCGCTGCGTCGCGACCGGGTGCGGATGCCCGGCGACAAGGTCGTCACCCGGGAGGTCGTCGAGCACTTCGGCGCGGTGGCCGTGGTGGCGCTCGACGACGACGGCAACGTCGCGTTGGTCTACCAGTACCGGCACGCGTTGGGCCGTCGGCTGTGGGAGTTACCCGCGGGGTTGCTCGACGTCGACGGGGAGGCGCCGCATCTGACCGCGGCCCGGGAACTGCAGGAGGAAGCCGGACTGCGGGCCGACACCTGGCGCGTGCTCGTGGACCTCGATTCCACACCCGGCTTCAGCGACGAATCCGTGCGCGTCTACCTGGCCACCGGGTTGAGCGGGGTGGACCGGCCCGAGGCACATCACGAGGAAGCCGACATGGAGTTGGAGTGGTTTCCCCTCGCCGATGCCGTCCGCAAGGTGTTCGGCGGCGAAATCGTCAACGCCATTGCCGTGGCGGGACTCTTGGCCGCCCACACCGTGTCCGCCGGGTTCGCGGAGCCGCGTCCGGTCGAGAGTCCCTGGACCGACCGGCCGACGGCGTTCACCGCCCGAAGGAAGGTCTGATGGCGACGGTGGCGCTGGAGTCGCAACTGCAGGGCTACCTCGACCATCTGACGATCGAGCGGGGCGTTTCGGCGAACACGCTCAGTTCCTATCGCCGCGACCTGCGGCGCTATTCGAAACACCTGGCGGACCGGGGAATTCACGATCTGGCGAAGGTGGGCGAGAACGACGTGAGCGACTTCCTGGTGGCGTTGCGTCGCGGCGACCCCGAGGCCGGGACCGCCGCACTGTCGGCGGTGTCGGCGGCCCGGGCGCTGATCGCGGTCCGCGGCCTGCACCGGTTTGCCGCCGCCGAAGGGCTGGCCGAACTGAACGTGGCACAGGCGGTGCGGCCGCCGACGCCGTCGCGCCGGCTGCCCAAGAGCCTGACGGTCGACGAGGTGCTGGCGCTGCTGGAGGGCGCCGGCGGCGACAGCCCGGCCGACGGCCCGCTGACGTTGCGCAACCGCGCGCTGCTGGAGTTGTTGTATTCCACGGGATCACGCATCTCCGAAGCGGTCGGGCTGGACGTCGACGACATCGACACCGAGGCCCGGTCGGTGTTGCTGCGCGGCAAGGGTGGCAAGCAGCGGTTGGTGCCGGTGGGGCGTCCGGCCGTGGCGGCGCTGGACGCGTACCTGGTGCGCGGACGCTCGGAACTGGCGCGACGCGGGCGTGGCACGCCGGCGATCTTCCTCAACGTGCGGGGCGGCCGGTTGTCGCGGCAGAGCGCGTGGCAGGTGCTGCAGGACGCCGCCGAACGGGCCGGTATCACCTCGGGTGTGTCGCCGCACATGCTGCGGCACTCGTTTGCCACCCATCTTCTCGAGGGCGGCGCCGACGTGCGGGTCGTGCAGGAACTTCTCGGTCATGCCTCGGTCACGACGACGCAGATCTACACGCTGGTGACCGTGCACGCCCTGCGCGAAGTCTGGGCCGGCGCCCACCCGCGGGCGCAATAGGTTGGGGCGGTCAGCCCAGGTAGTCGGATTCCAGCACCAGGTCGGAGATCATGGACTGGTATTCCAGGTGTGCCTTGTGCTCGACGGTGTTCCACAGCGTGCCCTGCTGGCGGCGCATGTAGGCGCGGTACTTGGGCGCGCCCGGGATGCGGACGTTGTCGGCGACCACGACCGCACCCGGTCGCAGCCAGCCCCGGTCCAGGATGCTGGTCAGGTCGTCGAGGTAGGCGTTCTTGTCGTGGTCCAGGAACACGAATCCCAGTGCGCCGGGACCGAATCCGTGTTGAAAGGCCAGGGCGTCGAGGGTGCGCCCGCCGTCGCCGATGGTGCCGACGACGCACGTCACCCGGTCGGCGACCCCGGCATGGGCCCAGATCTGGCGGGCGTTGGCGGCGTTGGACTCGGCCAGTTCGACGGAGAACACCTTGGCATTCGGCGCTGCCCGGGCGATCCGCAGGGCGCCGTAACCGCAGTAGGTGCCCAGCTCGAGTGCGAGCGCGGGATCGGCGCGGCGGACCGCGGCGTCGAGCAGCTGTCCCTTCTCGTCGCCCACGTTGATCAGCAGAGACTTCTCGTAGGCGAATGTGTCGATGGCGGCCAGCACGTCGTCGACGTCGCCGGGCCGGGCGTGCTGCAGGACGTATTTCACCGCGGCCGCTTCCCGCCCGTCACCGATCTGGCCCGTCTTGGTGATGTTGCGGACCCCGGCGGCCATCCGCCAGGCCGACCAGCGCAGCAGAGGTATCCGTTTCTTGAGGTCCACGACCGCCACGATAGGCCGTCGAGCCGCGGCGGGCGCAGCGGCTGGACGCGGTCCTCCGCAAACGCGAGGCCGCGTGCGCGTTGGCGATGGGATCCGGGCCACGACCGCTCCGACGGTGCTGGTGTGACGGGTGTGAAGCCTGCGCACTCGAATGGGCGGCACCCCGCGGCATCCAGGCATATTCGCTGGTAAATCGCCCTGCGGGTCGCCCGGTGTCAGCGCGCGGAGCCGTTAGACTTTCCTGCGATGTTCACCTCCCGAACACCCCCGCCATGACCGATCGGCCGGACAACGGCGTCGAGATCGGTCTGACCGGGCGACCGGCGCGGGCGATCCCGGAGCCCGGGCCGCGCACGTCGCACGGCCCGGCCAAGGTCGTCGCGATGTGCAACCAGAAGGGTGGCGTCGGGAAGACCACGTCGACGATCAACCTGGGCGCCGCCCTTGCCGAGTACGGCAGGCGGGTGCTGCTGGTCGACATGGACCCGCAGGGTGCCCTGTCGGCGGGGCTGGGGGTTCCGCACTACGAGCTGGAGAAGACGATCCACAACGTGCTGGTGGAGTCGCGGGTGTCGATCGACGACGTGCTGCTGCACACCCGGGTCAAGAATTTGGACCTGGTGCCCAGCAACATCGACCTTTCGGCGGCCGAGATCCAGCTGGTCAACGAGGTGGGCCGCGAGCAGACCCTGGGCCGCGCGCTGCACCCGGTGCTGGACCGCTACGACTACGTGCTGATCGACTGCCAGCCGTCGCTGGGCCTGCTCACCGTGAACGGGCTGGCCTGCGCCGACGGTGTGGTGATCCCCACCGAGTGCGAGTTCTTCTCGCTGCGCGGCCTGGCGCTGCTCACCGACACCGTCGACAAGGTCCGCGACCGGCTCAACCCGAAGCTGGAGATCAGCGGAATCCTGATCACCCGCTACGACCCGCGCACCATCAATGCGCGCGAGGTGATGGCCCGCGTGGTGGAGCGGTTCGGCGACCTGGTGTTCGACACCGTCATCACCCGAACCGTCCGGTTCCCGGAGACCAGCGTGGCGGGCGAGCCCATCACCACCTGGGCGCCGAAGTCGACCGGCGCCATCGCCTACCGCGCGCTGGCCCGCGAGTTCATCGACCGATTCGGCGCGTGACCGGCAGCGCCAACGGTGAGGCGGCACCAAAGAACGGCTTTCAGGTCCGGCTGACCAACTTCGAGGGGCCGTTCGATCTGCTGCTGCAGCTGATCTTCGCCCACCGCCTCGACGTCACCGAGGTGGCGCTGCACCAGGTCACCGACGAGTTCATCGCCTACACCCGGGAGATCGGCCCGCGACTCGATCTGGAGGAGACCACGGCGTTCCTGGTGATCGCGGCGACCCTGCTGGACCTCAAGGCGGCCCGGTTGCTGCCGGCCGGGCAGGTCGACGACGAGGAGGACCTCGCGCTGCTGGAGGTGCGCGACCTGCTGTTCGCGCGCCTGCTGCAGTACCGCGCGTTCAAACACGTCGCCGAGATGTTCGCCGAGCTGGAGGCCACCGCGCTGCGCAGCTATCCGCGCGCGGTGTCGCTGGAGGACCGGTTCACCGAACTGCTGCCCGAGGTGATGCTCGGTGTCGACGCCGAGCGCTTCGCCCAGATCGCCGCGATCGTGTTCACGCCGCGCCCGGCGCCGACGGTGAGCACCGGGCATCTGCACGAGCTGCAGGTCTCGGTCCCCGAGCAGGCCAAGAAACTGCTGGCGATCCTGGAGGCGCGGGGCAGCGGCCAGTGGGTCTCGTTCTCGGAGCTGGTCGCCGACTGTCGGGCGCCGATGGAGGTCGTCGGGCGCTTCCTGGCGCTGCTCGAACTGTATCGGAGCCGGACGGTAGCATTCGACCAGTCGGAGCCGCTTGGCGTGCTTCAAATTTCGTGGACCGGGGAGCGTCAGACCAACGAGGCCCTGGCAGAAGTCCGGGACGAGTCGTGAGGAGCGCCGCCAATGACTGACGACGCATTCGACGTCGATCCTGACGTCGACCCCGACGCGGGCATCCCCGACATCGCCGAGGCGGCGCCCATGGACGCCGACGAACTCGGCTCGGTGCTCGAGGCGCTGTTGCTGGTGGTAGACAGCCCGGTCACGGTCGAAGCGCTGGCCGCGGCCACCCAGCAGCCCGCCTACCGGATTGCCACCAGGCTGCAGCAGATGTCGGCGGAACTCACCGAACGCGACAGCGGCATCGACCTGCGCAACACCGACGAGGGTTGGCGGATGTACACCCGGGCCAGGTTCGCCCCGTACGTCGAGAAGCTGCTGCTCGACGGCTCGCGGTCCAAGCTCACCCGGGCCGCGCTGGAGACGCTGGCCGTGGTGGCCTACCGCCAGCCGGTGACCCGGGCACGGGTGAGCGCGGTCCGCGGCGTCAACGTGGACGCGGTGATGCGCACCCTGCTGGCGCGCGGCCTGATCACCGAGGCGGGCACCGACGCGGACAGCGGCGCGACGATGTTCGCGACCACCGCGCTGTTCCTGGAGCGGTTGGGCCTGACGTCGTTGGCCGACCTGCCCGACATCGCACCGCTGCTTCCCGACGTCGACACGATCGAGGAGCTCAGCGAATCCCTGGACAGTGAGCCGCGTTTCGTCAAACTTGCCGGGGGCGTTCCGGCCGAGCAGGCGCTGTCGTTCGACGTGGACCACGACTGATGGGCGAAACCGAGGGAGTGCGCCTGCAAAAGGTGTTGTCCCAGGCTGGGATTGCGTCGCGGCGCGCCGCCGAGAAGTTGATCCTCGAGGGTCGCGTCGAGGTGGACGGGCAGGTGGTGACCGAGCTGGGCACCCGCGTGGATCCCGACGCGTCGGTGATCCGCGTCGACGGGGTCAGGGTGGTCGCCGACGACTCGATGGTCTACCTGGCGCTGAACAAGCCCCGCGGCATGCACTCGACCATGTCCGACGATCGGGGGCGCCCCTGCATCGGCGATCTGGTGGAACGCAGGGTGCGCGGCACCAAGAACCTGTTTCACGTCGGGCGTCTCGACGCCGACACCGAGGGGCTGATCCTGCTGACCAACGATGGTGAACTGGCGCACCGGTTGATGCATCCCTCCCACGAGGTGCCCAAGACGTATCTGGCGACCGTGACCGGTTCGGTGCCGCGTGGGCTGGGCAAGAGGCTGCGCGCGGGCATCGACCTGGACGACGGCTCCGCGCGGGTCGATGATTTCGCCGTGGTGGACGCCATTCCCGGAAAGACGCTGGTGCGGTTGACGTTGCACGAGGGCCGCAACCGGATCGTGCGCCGGCTGCTGGCGGCGGCGGGCTTCCCGGTGGAGTCGCTGGTGCGCATCGAGCTCGGGCCGGTGTCGCTGGGGGAGCAGCGGCCCGGCAGCATCCGGTCGTTGAGCCGTGGCGAGGTCGGGCAGCTCTACCAAGCGGTGGGCCTGTGAACGTCGTAGTGGCCATCGACGGGCCCGCTGGCACTGGGAAGTCCTCGGTGTCAAGGGGTTTGGCGCGTGCCCTGGGGGCCCGGTACCTGGACACCGGCGCGATGTACCGGATCGTGACGCTGGCGGTGTTGCGGGCCGGGGTGGACCCGGCCGACGCCGAGGCCGTCGCCGCGCTCGCGTCGACTGTGGACTTGGCGGTGGGCTACGACCCGGACCGGCTCAGCTATTCGCTTGCCGGGGAGGATGTTTCGGCCGATATCCGCGGCGAAGAGGTCACCGGGGCGGTGTCGGCGGTGTCATCGGTGCCCGCGGTGCGCGCGCGGCTCGTCGCGCTGCAGCGCGAAATGGCCGCCGGCCCGGGCAGTGTGGTCGTCGAGGGCCGCGACATTGGGACGGTGGTGCTGCCCGACGCTCCGGTGAAGATCTTTTTGACCGCCTCGGCCGAGACGCGGGCCCGGCGGCGCAACGACCAGAACCTCGCCTCGGGGCTGGGCGGGGATTACGAGGGCGTGCTTGCCGATGTGCGGCGCCGCGACCACCTGGATTCGACCCGGGCGGTCTCGCCGCTGCGCGCGGCGCCCGACGCGGTGGTCGTCGACACCAGCGACATGACCGAGGCGCAGGTGATCGCCCACGTCCTGGACTTGGTCGAGCAGCGAAGCGGGGTGATGCGGTGACCCAGGACGGGACATGGAGCGACGAAACCGATTGGGACGCCGTCGGTTTCGATGTAGACGAGCGTACCGAGGCGGGTCCGGCGCCCGTCGTGGCGGTGGTGGGGCGGCCCAATGTCGGCAAGTCGACGCTGGTCAACCGGATCCTGGGCCGCCGCGAGGCGGTGGTGCAGGACGTTCCCGGCGTGACCCGCGACCGCGTGTCCTACGACGCGCTGTGGACCGGCCGGCGCTTCGTGGTGCAGGACACCGGGGGCTGGGAGCCCGACGCCAAGGGCCTGCAGCAACTGGTGGCCGAGCAGGCGTCGGTGGCCATGCGCACCGCCGACGCGGTGATCCTCGTGGTGGACGCCACCGTCGGCGCGACTGCCGCCGACGAGGCCGCCGCCCGGATCCTGTTGCGCTCGGGCAAGCCGGTCTTCCTGGCCGCCAACAAGGTCGACAGCGACAAGAACGAGGCGGACGCGGCGGCGTTGTGGTCGCTGGGCCTCGGGGAGCCCCACGCGGTCAGCGCCATGCACGGCCGCGGGGTGGCCGACCTGCTCGACGAGGTGCTGGCCGTGCTGCCGACGCTGTCCGAGGTGGCGCCGGCGCCCGGCGGGCCCCGGCGGGTGGCGCTGGTCGGCAAGCCCAACGTGGGCAAGAGTTCGTTGCTCAACAAGCTGGCCGGGGACCAGCGTTCGGTGGTGCACGATGTCGCCGGGACGACGGTCGACCCGGTGGATTCGCTGATCGACCTGGGCGGCAGGGTGTGGCGGTTCGTCGATACCGCGGGCCTGCGGCGCAAGGTCGGGCAGGCTAGCGGGCACGAGTTCTATGCCTCGGTGCGCACCCATTCGGCCATCGACGCCGCGGAGGTGGTGGTCGTGCTGATCGACGCCTCGGCGCCGCTGACCGAACAGGACCAGCGGGTGCTGTCGATGGTGGTGGAGGCGGGCCGGGCGCTGGTGCTGGCGTTCAACAAGTGGGATCTGGTCGACGAGGATCGCCGCGAGCTGTTGGAGCGGGAGATCGACCGCGAGCTGGTGCAGCTGCGATGGGCGCAGCGGGTCAACATCTCGGCTAAGACGGGCCGCGCGCTACAGAAGCTGGTGCCCGCGATGGAGGCGGCGCTGGCCTCGTGGGACGCGCGTATCCCGACCGGCCCGCTGAACTCCTGGCTGAAGGAGGTGGTGGCGGCCACGCCGCCGCCGGTGCGTGGCGGCAAGCAGCCGCGCATCCTGTTCGCGACCCAGGCCGCGGCCCGGCCGCCGACGTTCGTGCTGTTCACCACCGGGTTCCTGGAGGCCGGTTACCGGCGTTTCCTGGAGCGGCGGTTGCGTGAGACGTTCGGGTTCGAGGGCACCCCGATCCGGATCAACGTGCGGGTGCGCGAGAAGCGGGCACCCAAGCGGCGCTGAGCGTGCGCCGACCGCCTTAATCCCACGATGCGGCCAGTGAAAGCTGCATCACAGGAATTATCTTCGACTTTCGCTCGGGGGCGTCAAGGCGGTCGGCACCGACACCCAGGCGCTGGATCACCCGCTGGCCACGTCGATCGGCCCGCACGGACCGCCGAGCACACCGGCGGCGTCTTGCCCCGGGCGATGAGCGAATACGAGGAGGACACCGGCTGCAAGGTGCTCGACGACTTCCCGGAGTGGGAACTCTGCCACCGGGCGATCCTGTCCAAGGGCATCTACGGATTCGAGAACGTCGGCGGTGACCTGGACAAGGTCACCGGCAAGCGCGTCGCTTTCGCTGCCTTCCCGTGGCCCTGGGTCGGGGGCGACCGCTGCATCGTGCGGCTGGTGGCGGTCGTGGATCCGGGCGGCGCCTACCGCATCGAGACGGGCCGGTCGGCGTGACGGCCGAAGGGCAGGAAGCGCGCGGCGGTGGCATCCAGGTCATCGCGCGAGGCCGCGATGCTGCGACTGCTGCAGGCGCACCCGGCTGGGCTCACCCAGGCCGAGATCGGCGAGCGGCTGGCAAGGGCGCGCTCCACGGTCAGCGGGATCCTCAACGCGCTCGACGACAAAGGCCTGGTGGTCGCGCGCGGCGGCCGCGGCAGGTATCGGCTCGGCCCCGAGATCGCGCGCATGGCCGCCAGCGTGCGCCTCGGCGTGGTGATGGAGGTGCACCCGTTCATGGAAGAGTTGTCTCGCGAGCTGGGGGAGACCGTGGACCTGTCGATTCTGGACGGCGATCGAGCGACATTCCTCGACCAGGTCGTCTCGCCGCAGCGCTTGCGGGCGATCAGCGCGGTGGGAGATTCCTTCCCCGTGCACTGCTGCGCCCACGGCATAGCGCTGCTGGCCGGCCTGCCGCCCCAACAATTGGCGCCGGCGCTGCCCAGCCGACTGGCCCGGCTCACCGCGAACACGGTGACCAGCCCCGCAGATTTGCGCAAGAAGCTTGAGCGTGTTCGGGCCGAGGGTGTCGCCTACGACCGCAGGAAGCAAACCGAAGGCATCTGTGCGGTGGGCGCGATGCTCAAGGGTGTGACTGAGAGCAGGGTGGCCGTGAGCGTGCCGGTTCCGGCGCAGCGATTCTACGGCCGCGAAGCCGAACTCGCCGGGACGCTGCTGCCCTGCGTGGCCGAGGTCGACGTCTCGTTCGGCCAGGTCGAGCGGAAGTGAGGTCGCTTGCTGGGCCGGCGGGTGTCTTAAGGTAGGCTTTCGACCTGCTGCCGCGCACGCTGGCGGCATCCGGGCTGTGGCGCAGTTTGGTAGCGCACTTGACTGGGGGTCAAGTGGTCGCAGGTTCAAATCCTGTCAGCCCGACGCAGGTCAGAGGGTATTTTTGCCTCTGAGATCCGCTTATTGGTCAGGCGGGCAATCAAGTATCCGGGTATGCGGGAGTAGCCGCCGGCCATGGATCCCGAGAGGCCGTCGTCGTACTGGATGCGACGTGGCCGCGACGAGGTGGCCCCGAACGCCGCGTCCTGGCGCCCCGATGCCCGCCGCGCGCCGGGCCCGTTGTGGCCTCGGGCGGACTGCCCCAAGTCCGTACTCACGCAGCAGTGACGGTGAGCGGGTAACGTCAGGGGCATCGGTCCGCTCGGTTGTGAGCGGACATCCTGCACTGGATGGAAAATTTGATGGCTTCGCCAACGGCATTCCGCTCGCCCTACGTCCAACGTCTCGAACTGGTCAGGGACACGATCAGGTCCCATTCCAAGCTTGGAGACAAGGCGGCGAGCGAACTGGCGGAACAGATCTTGCTCGCACTGATTTCGATTCCGGAGAAGGTGCGCTGAAACAAGCACCCACGGTGGTGGCGCATCGGTGGTCACACGGCTGCGGGATTCGTGCGCACGTCCTATCTCGAACCGTTTCCTGCAGGGGGCCAATCAATCTCGGCCACGTTCGGCCATCCTGGCTCCACCTGCAGGCGTGAAAACACCTACGTCCGCCGCCGAGAAGGAGCCGCAGCACCCTTAGTCGTGTTGAGCGCTCGAGGAGCGGCTCATCCCGGCGATCAGGCGCTGCCAAACACCGGTGGACGCCCCACGATTGTGCACGCCGAGATTTCGACATAGCAGTCCGCAGAGAGGAAACCATGGCGATTACCGACGTTCCCGCCTTCGCCCACTTAACTGTCGCCGACATCGAGAATTTTGCCGCAGAGCTGGACGCGATCCGGTTTGACGTCATCGACTCGCTCGGCGAGCGCGACGCCCGCTACATCCACCGCACCATCGCCGCACAACGCGCCGCCGACGTAGTCGGCCGGCTCCTGCTGGCCGGTAGCTCGAAACGGTCGGCGAGATGGGCGGGTACCGTGACGCTCGGTCTGGCCAAGATCATCGAGAACATGGAGATCGGCCACAACGTCATGCACGGCCAGTGGAACTGGATGAACGATCCCGAGATCCACTCCACGACGTGGGAGTGGGACATGACTGCCGCGTCGAAGCACTGGATCTCCGCCCACAATTTCCAGCACCACAAGTACACCAACATCGTGGGCATGGACGACGATGTGGGCTACTTCGTCCTACGTGTCACACGTGACCAGCCCTGGGAGCGTGTCAACACGGGCAACCTGCTGTTCAATGCCCTCCTGGCGCTGGGATTCGAGTGGGGCATCGGATTGCAGACCATCGACCTGGCCAAGGTCCTGGAGGCCGGCCCGGACCGCGACGCCACCCTTCAGCAGATGCGCGAGTTCTCGATCAAGGCCGGCGGGCAGGTGTTCAAGGATTACGTCGCGTTCCCTGCGCTCACCTCGCTGTCGCCGGCGGCGACCTACAAATCGACGCTGAAGGCCACCCTGGTTGCCAACGTGATTCGCAACGTCTGGGCCAACGCGGTGATTTTCTGCGGCCACTTCCCTGATGGTGCAGAGAAATTCACGAAGACCGACATGGCCGGTGAATCCAAGGGTGAGTGGTATCTGCGTCAGCTGCTGGGAAGCGCCAACTTCGAAGCGGGTCCGGTGCTGCGGTTCATGAGCGGGAACCTGTGCCATCAGATCGAGCATCACCTGTTTCCCGATCTGCCCAGCAGCAGGCTGCACGAGGTCTCGGTGCGGGTGCGCGAGGTGTGCGACAAGTACGACCTGCCCTACACGACGGGCTCGTTTTTGATGCAGTACGGCAAAACGTGGCGCACCATCGCCAAATTGTCGCTGCCGGACAAGTACTTGCGCGACACCGCCGACGACGCTCCGGAAACTCGCAGCGAGCGTATGTTCGCTGAACTCGAGCCCGGTCGCGCCGACACCGGCCTGGTGACGGGGCGCCGCCGCGGGCTCAAGACGGCGCTGGCGGCGGTCCGCGAATGGCGCCGGGGGGAGCCGGAGTCCCGCCGCTGAAGCCGTTCGGCCCCTGCCCGCCACTTTCGGCCACACCCGGGCCCAACTGCCTCCATGGTGGGGTATTGCGACCCTAGAACGCGGCGGCCGCCACTGGTCAACTCTGCCCAGACGGCCGGAAGCGACCGGGAGGATCAGCAGTGACGGGCGGTACGGGACCTGGGATCGTGCGGGGGATCACGCGGCTGCGTCCGCTGATCGAGCCGGTCCTGGTGGTGCTCACGGTCGGCGCGCTGGCCGCCGGCGGGATCGCGTGGCTCACCGGCAGTCGCGAACTCGCCGACAGTTGCTGGCGCGCTGGGACCGTGCTGGCGGTGCTACCCGCCTCGGTATGGGTGGCGGCGGCGTTGTGCCGGCGCCGGCTCGGCGTGGACGTCATCGCCGTGCTGTCCCTGGTGGGCACCCTGCTGGTGCACGAATACCTGGCCGGGGCGTTGGTCGCGGTGATGCTGGCCGGTGGGCGTGCGCTGGACGCGGCGGCCGCGCGTCGCGCCTCCCACGATCTGCGGGCCCTGCTGGAGCGGGCGCCACGCTTCGCGCGGCGGCGCGACGGCACGCAGGTCAGCGTGATCCCACTGGCCGACGTGGTCGTCGACGACTTGCTGGAAGTCGGCCCCGGTGAGGTGGTGCCGGTGGACGGCCGCGTGGTCGACGTGGTCGCGGTGTTGGACGAGTCGGTGCTGACCGGTGAGCCGCTGCAGGTCGAGCGCGGCGTCGGTGAACCCGTGCGCAGCGGGGTCGTCAACGCGGGTAGCGCGTTCGAGTTGCGGGCCACCGCGACGGCCGAAGACAGCACCTACGCCGGCATCGTGCGGCTGGCCCAGCAGGCGGGTGCGGAAAACGCTCCGATCGTGCGGTTGGCCGACCGCTACGCGGCGTGGTTCCTGCCGCTGGCGCTGCTGTTGTCCGGTGGTGCGTGGCTGGCCAGCGGGTCGGCGGTGCGGGCGGTGGCCGTGCTGGTGGTGGCGACCCCTTGCCCGCTGCTGCTGGCGGCGCCGGTGGCCATCGTCTCCGGCCTGTCGCGCGCATCCCGGGCCGGGGTGATCGTCCGCGGCGGTGGCGCTCTGGAAAATCTCGGCAGTGCAACCACTTTGATGATGGACAAGACCGGCACGCTGACGATGGGCCGACCGGTGGTCGTCGATGTGATCGCCCCGCCCGGCGGTGACGCGACCGAGGTTTTGCGGCTGTCGGCCTCGGTGGATCAGCTCTCCCCGCACGTGCTCGCCGAGGCCATCGTGACCGAAGCCCTCGCACGCGGCCTCGAGCTGTCCTTGCCCGCCGACGTACTCGAGGAGCCGGGCCGCGGTGTCACCGCCACCATCGGCGAGCGCCGGGTGACCGTCGGCAAACTGCCCCCCCGTTCCGTGAGCGGCGCGTGGGCGCGGGGAGCGGTCAACCGGGCGCGCCTCGACGGCGCTGCCATCGCCTGGATGTGCCTCGACGGTGAACCGGCCGGCGCGGTGCTGTTGCGGGATCCGTTGCGCCGGAACGCGCCCCACACGATGCGCCGGTTGCGCGCGGCCGGCTTCAATCGGCTTGTGATGCTCACCGGTGACCGTGTCGAACCGGCACGCGAGGTCGCCACGGTGCTGGGCCTCGACGACGTCTACGCCGAACAAACCCCCGCCGACAAGGTCGCGGCGGTGCGTACCGAACGAGAACGGGCGGTCACCGTGATGGTGGGCGATGGTGTCAACGACGCGCCGGCGTTGGCGGCGGCGACGGTCGGTGTGGCGATGGGTGCCCGCGGGGCCACCGCGTCCTCGGAGGCCGCCGACATCGTGCTGACCGCCGATCGCGTCGACCGGCTCGCCGACGCGATCGACATCGCGCGCTGGTCCCGGCGCATCGCCGTGCAGAGCGCCGTGGTGGGGATGAGCCTGTCGCTGCTGGCGATGGTGATCGCCGCGCTGGGCTGGCTGCCGCCGGCCCCGGGTGCGCTGCTGCAGGAGGGTATCGATGTCGCGGTGATCCTCAACGCGCTGCGTGCGCTGCGCGGCAATCCGCGCACCGAACTGGAGTTGCCCACCGGCACCGAGCAGATGCTGCGGCGTTTCGCGGCCGAACACGACGAACTGCGCGACACCATCGGCCTGCTGCGCGACAGCGCCGACCGCCTGGCCCACGGCCCCGACGCCGCGGCGCTGGAATCACTGAGGACAGTGCACGGCTTGCTCACCGAGCGGATCCTGCCGCACGAACGCGCGGAGGAGACCCTGCTGTACCCCGCGTTGGCGCGGCCGCTCGGCAGCGACGAGGCCACCGCGACCATGAGCCGCACCCACGCCGAGATCCAGCGCCTCGCCGACCGCATCGGCACGCATGTGGCGCTGGCGCAATCGGCCGGAGCGATCCAGCCCGACCAGGTCGACGACCTCCTGGCCTGCCTGTACGGCCTGTATGCCCTGCTGCGGCTGCACTTCGTCCAGGAGGAGGAAAACTACTTCACCCTGGTCGAGGACGAGCCAACTCCGCCCGACGCGAGTCGACGACCCGGCCCGGCTCCTCGTGCCGATTCGGCGGCCGGCTAGATCAGCCACATGGGTCTGTTGAGCCGCAACCAACGCCGGGTGTAACCCGCGCTCACCCGATCGACCGACGTGGTTCAACGGTCGCTGGACGCGCTCGTCGGGCGGCTGGGGGAGGGCCGAAATTACTGGGCGGCATGGGTATTCGATGTTCCCGCAGTGACAGTGCTCACCGTGGTCCGCGGCCCGATTGTCGTACCACCTGGGACGGTCTCGTTCAACTGCTCAGTCAGATTGCGGATCTGCGGTTCGATGAAGTCAACGTCGCGACAGTCGACCCAACATATGAACGCGTACGAGATGGCTTCAATATGGCAATAGTCCGATGCAAGAACGGTTTTCCCGTTTCCTGTCCGGCCCGCTAACGGCTCTTGTGACGTTGTCGTGGGTCCGTGACCAGGGGATTTGGGGCGCAACGCCGTGTCCTGCTTACGTTTTGGACTGTTGGAAGGTTCAAGACGAAGGAGGGTGGACGGCGTTGCGCAAATCCAGGGTATTCGTAGCGGCTCTCGAGGGCCAGGACACGCTCATCGAGGACGTGACGATCCAGACGGAGACCTCCCGTGGTAAGACGCCGGTGACCAGCGAGGTGCTGGTGTTTTCGGTGCGTCCCAAGGCATCGCAGGCCAGTCGTTGTTCACGATGCCGCAAACACTGCCCGGGTTATGACGGCGGCGACGATGTGCGCCGCTGGCGGACCCTCGACGTGGGCGCCACCAAGGCCTACCTGCAGGCACCGGTACCCCGGGTGACCTGCGGTGAGCACGGAGTGGGGGTGGCACACGTGCCGTGGGCGCGTCCCGGAGCCAAACACACCTGGGCCTTTGAGGACACCTGCGCATGGTGGGCCGCACACGCCGCGATCAGCGTGGTTGCGGTGTTTTTGCGGGTCGCCTGGCGCACCGTCGCGGCGATCGTGGCCCGGGTCATCGCCGATGGCCGCGACACCAACGACCTGCTCGCCGGCCTGACCCGCATCGGCATCGACGAGATCTCCTACCGCAACGGCCACCGCTATTTGACCTGCGTGATCGACCACACCACAGGCCGGCTGGTGTGGGCCGCACCCGGCCGCAACCAAGACACCCTGAGCCGTTTCTTCGACCAGCTCGGTGATGCCCGCGCCGCGGCATTGACCCACGTCAGCTGCGATGGCGCGGAATGGATCCACACCGTGCTGCGCGAGCGGGCCCCTCAGGCGGTGATCTGCCTGGATCCCTTCCACATCGTGGCCTGGGCGATGAGGGCTCTCGACAAGGTGCGGGTGCGCACCATGACCCGTGCCGGCGTGCGGGATCGCCACGCCATGTGGGCGGTCCGCAAAAACCCGGCCGACCTGACCGGCGAGCAACGCACCAGCCTCGCGGCGATCACGACTACCAACGCCACGCTGTATCGGGCTTATCTGCTCAAAGAGCAACTCCGCGAAGTGTTTCAGGTCAAGGGCCGCGACGGCCGCCAACTGCTGGCCGGATGGCTGTCCTGGGCCTCGCACTCACACATCCCGGAATTCGTCGCTGTGGCCCGAACCGTCCGCCGTCACAAGGAGTTGATCGGCAACACCCTCGACCACCAACTGTCCAATGCCCGCTCGGAGTCCACGAACACCCATCTACGGGCGTTGACCAAGCGGGCATACGGGTTTCATAGTCCAGATGCGCTGATCGGCATGGCCATGCTCACCCGCGGCGGCCTCTGCCCCGCACTACCCGGCCGCACAGCATGAAACCCCACCCACGGAACTGTCAGGAGATCCCCGCTAACACCACGCGAGAAGGAGTCGACACTTCCTTCGTAAGGTCGAGATGGCTTTGAATCTCATTGAGGTAGCCCAGCCTGCCCTCTCTGTCAACCTTGGGTGAGGCACCCGTCCCCTGTGTGACAGGGTTAAGTGAGACAGCAGCAGTAGCCAATCATCGCTACAGGGCGAGACAGGATCACCATTTTCGGCTCTTCTGGGAACTCCGTGGGTCATGGGATGGCCGGATAGAGCTGGAGCCCGCCGAGGTGGAAGTAGATCGCGGTCTTGAAGTGCTCGCGGT
>NZ_JBYCLG010000319.1:0-3060 GCF_057473785.1 Mycobacterium sp. TH-M103 | reverse complement strand
GCGGGGCGCCGGGTCGCCGGCCAGCGCCAGGATCTCGTCGAAACCCTCCAGCAGGCACTGGGCGAACAACGGCTCGTCGCGGATCGCCGCCCTGTCGTAGCGGACGGTGATGGTGCACCACCCGCCCCTCGAGATCAGCACTGCCATCATCGCCACGCCGGGCAGCGGGCCGATGCCGTACTGGCGCAGGACTTTCGCGCCGGCGAGGTAGGTGTCCCCCGGGTAGACCGGGATGTTGCTGGCCTGGACGTCGGAGCCGATCACCGAGCCGGTGATCCCCTGCAGCACGGCGGTCGGCAGGACGCTGAGTACCGGTGCGAGGGAACCGACGATGTTCATCGCGGGCTCGTCGCGGCGCTGGGTCATCTGCGCGCGGATCTTGCGCATCCGGGAGACCGGGTCGGCGGTGCCCAGCGGCGCCGCCAGGTTGACTCCGGTGAACCGGTTGCCACCGGCCGCGTCGGCGTCGGCCCGCAGGTTCACCGGCACCGCCATCGGCAACGTGCTGACCGGCACGCCGAGGGCCTCGTGGTAGCGGCGCAGGGCGCCGGACAGGCCGGCGAGGTAGGCGTCGTTGATCGATCCCCCGCCGGCCTTGGCCGCTTTGTGCAGGTCGGCGAGCAGAATGTCGATCGCCTCGGTGCGGGTTGCCAGGCTGCGCCGGCGCAGCAGCGGCGACGGCTCGGCGGCCCGGTTGAGCACCCGCATCCCCGACATGGCGTAGCCCACGATCCCCGACACCGTCGACGTCGGCTCCAGCACCACCCGCCCGGCCGTCGAGACGGCGCCGGACACCGCGCCCAGGACGCCACCGAGCACCGACAGGGGAAGCCGGTTGATGCCCTGCCGCATCAACTCGTTGGGCGTCAGGTCCTGCGGCACGGGCAACGGCGGCGTCGGCCTGGGCGGGGGGTCGCGTTCGAGGTCGTATATCTCGGCGAACATCGCCACGCCACCGACGCCGTCGGTGACGGCGTGGCTGACGTGCAGCAGGGTCGCGGCCCTCCCGTCGGGCAGGCCCTCCACCAGAGTGGCCGCGGCCGGGAGATGTCCATCGGTGACTGCAGGATGACCTCGGCGAGGTCGAACACCTCGCGCAGCGTGCCCGGCCCGGACACCCGCACGCGACGCACGTGGAAGTCCAGGTTGAAATCGGGATCGACGACCCAGCGCGGCGCCGCCGTCGGCAAGGTCGGGACGACGACCTTCTGCCGCAGCCGCAGCACCCGGCGCGAGGCATTCTCGAAGCGGGTGCGAAAGGCGTCCCAGTTCGGTGTCGCGTCAAGGACTTCCAGGGCCATGATGCCCGAGCGGGTCCGGGGATTCGCCTCGCCCCGATGCATCAGGTAGTCGACCGGTCCAAGCTCATCGGACAATTTCACGACGGCCACGGAATCAGTGGCCTCAGCCATGATCACCAACTCGACGTGCCATACGTGTCACCGCCGACCAAGCCTCTCACCTCGGACCACTCGCCACCACAACGCTAGTCGGGTTGACGGGCTGGTGAAAAGGCACGATCCGGTCGCGGGTCCCGCGCCGGCGACGGGTCCGGACGTCAGCTGGCGGACGTGACCGCCAGCGGCAGCGAATCCATCAGCGCGCTCGAGCGCCGCCCGTAGACCACACCGAAGAAGTCGGCGACGGCGTCGGCGGCCAGCCGCGAGCGCAGCGTCGGGGTGATGTCGAAGGCGTGGTGGGCGTTGGCCAGCTCGGCGTAGCCGACCGTGGGTGCGCCGGCCGCGCGCAGCGCCGCACAGAAGGAGCGGGCCTGGCCGCAGGGAACGATTTCGTCCTTATCGCCGTGGAGCACGAAGAACGGCGGGGCGTCGGGGTGGACGTAGGAGATCGGGGAGGCCGCCTCGAACCGCTCGGGGGCGCTGGCGTAGCGGGCTTTCATGACGAACTGCTCGAGGAACGGCAGCATCAGATCGTGCATGTTGTCGGCGTCGACGAAGTCGTACACCCCGTAGTAGGGGGCGACGGCCTGGACCGTGGTGTCGGCGCGTTCGAATCCGGGTTGAAACCTCGGGTCATTCGGCGTGAGCGCGGCCAGTGACGCCAGGTGCCCGCCGGCCGAGCCGCCGGTCATCGCGATGAAGTCGGGGTCGCCGCCGTAGTCGGCGATGTTCTCGCGAACCCAGGCGATCGCCCGCTTGACGTCGATCAGGTGCGCCGGGAACGTGCAGCGCGGGCTTTTGCTGTAGTTGATCGAGACGCAGATCCAGCCGAGTTCGGCCATGCGGCTCATCAGCGTGTAGGCCTGAACGCGTTTGTCGCCGACGGTCCATGCGCCGCCGGGCACCTGGATCAGTACCGGGGCGCGGCTGCCGGGTGCCACGTCCGGGCCCCGCCAGATGTCGAGCAGGTGCTCGGTGCCGCCGGGGCCGTAGGAGATGTCGGAGGTCTGCGCCGCGTAACGGCGGTGCGGGCCGGGCCGCTGGAACAAGCCGTCGCGGGGCGCGCACTGCGACGTACGCCGGGTCGGATGCGACACCTGGTCGCGAAAGTCCGGACCGAAGGCGTCCTCGAGGGCCGCGGTGAGGGCTTGATCCGCGCGCTGCACCGCCCAGCTGTTCGCGACCCGGCCGACGGCCGGGTGCGCCACCCGGGACAACGCGTGTCCGGTCACCACGTGCGGCGGAAACTCCGTGGACAGCCAGCCCGCGACCCAGCCGAGCGCGAACGGCGAACCGCGCAGCAGCAGCGCGCTGGCACGGCAGGTGTCCCTGGCATCGGCCGCCAGTCGCAGCGCGTGGGCGCTGGCCCGCGAGCACCGCGAAGCCACATCTATGGCCAAGCTCATAGCTATGCCACCCCTCGACGTCAGGCACACGCCACATTGCGGTTAACGGCTCATGTCCAGCCGATGTTGTACGTGTGTCGAGGGTCACTACCCTAACCGATAATCGCGGCGGCGGAAGCCCTTTCGGGCGCGTCGTGTTGCTCCGGTCGAGCCCTGGGGCCCGTTGGCTAGACTGACCTGCACATTGCCTCCGTAGCTCAGGTGGATAGAGCAAGGGCCTTCTAATCCCTAGGTCGCACGTTCGAGTCGTGCCG
>NZ_JBYCLG010000318.1:0-4453 GCF_057473785.1 Mycobacterium sp. TH-M103 | reverse complement strand
GACGCTGGCGTCGGTGAGTACGAAAGACTCGGCGCCGGAGCGCTGCTTGATCACCGCGCGCAGGCCGCTCTCGATCAACTCCCGCAACGTCGTCTGTTCCCGGCGGGCGAGTTGTTGCGCCTCGCGGAACAGCTCGTCCGGGAGATTCACGGTGGTCTTCATATGGCTGACCTTATCAGCTCAGCCATACAGCCATATCGTGCCGGCGGGCGGACGGGCCGCTCACCGCACCGTGGCGAAGAACGCGCGCAAATCCTCGACGAACAGCTCTGGCTGCTCGAAGGCCGCGAAGTGCCCGCCGCGCGGCATGGCCGTCCAGCGCGTGATGTTGTAGGCCGGTTCGCACCAAGACCGCGGCGGCTTCATCAGCTCGCCCGGGAAAGCCGCGACGCCCGTGGGCAATTCGACCCTGTCCTGCTGCTCCCACACCCGGAAGCTCTCCCAGTAGAGACGGGCCGAGGAGGTGGCCGTGCCCGTCACCCAGTACACCATCACGTTGTCGAGCAACTCGTCGCGGCTCAGCACGTTCTCCGGGTTGCCGTCGCAATCCATCCAGGCCCAGAACTTCTCGACGATCCACGCCAGTTGGCCCACCGGCGAATCGACGAGCCCGTAGCCCAGCGTCTGCGGCCGAGTGGACTGCTGCTTGGAGTAGCCGGTGCCCCACTTGCGGTGTGCGGCGAGCGCGGCCAGGGCCCGCTGTTCCTCTTCGGTCGGGTTCTTCAGCGCTTCGGGGGTCGGGCGCCCGATCGGCATGTTCAGGTGGATGGCCGCGCAGCGTCCGCGGTTGCGGCCGATCTGGGTGGTGACGGCCGCGCCCCAGTCGCCGCCCTGCGCGCCGTACCGCTGGTAGCCGAGGCGGCCCATGAGCGTCTCCCACGCGTGCGCGATCCGCTCGACGCCCCACCCGGTGCGGGTGGGCTTCCCGGAGAAGCCGTAGCCCGGAAGTGACGGGCACACAACGTGAAACGCGTCTTCGGCGCGGCCGGACGCCGGGTTGGTCAGGGGCTCTATCACCTTCTGGAACTCCACGATCGAGCCGGGCCAGCCGTGCGTGATCAGCAGCGGGAACGCATCGGGGTGCGGTGAGCGCTGATGGATGAAATGGATGTCCAGCCCGTCGATTTCGGTGGTGAACTGGTCGAAGCGGTTCAGCGCGGCCTCGCGGGAGCGCCAATCGTATTCGTCGGCCCAGTAGCCGGCCAACACGCGGGTGTAGTCCAGCGGGATGCCCTGACTCCAGTCGTCCACGCATTCGGCCTCGGGCCAGCGGGTGCGCGCCAGGCGCGAGCTCAGATCCCCCAGCACGTCGTCGGATACGTCGATGTGGAACGGCTTCACCGTGTCACCAGTCGTCATCATCGGAGCGCGGCCGGTGGCCGGCCTTCCCGCCGGCCCGCTCGAGGTCGCTGACGCGGCGGTGGGCGTCGGCCATCAGCGTCCGGACCATGTCCATCGGTTCCGGCCTGGGACAGCGGGCCGCACGGGCGCCGCCGTCCGGCCCGCACCGGCAGTCTGAAAATCCGGATGCTCGTCCACGTCCCCGAGACTGCCATATCGGTCGCGGCGACGCCGCGTCAACCCGCGTGGGCGCGGACGGTATCGAACCACCGACCGCTGGTGTGTGAATCTTTATCGCCACGTTCAGTGCCGCCGACAAGAGCCGGTACGACGAAGATCGAAAACCGCTCCCGTCGTTTCCTGCCTGGCGCTTTCGGCCCAACGGGGGTCGGCTCGTTCAAGTGTTCCCACCGTCGATAATCGCCTGGAATCCGTAGCTGCGGAGTCCCGCGTCCTGGCATCCTTGACTGGACGACCGCTTTGGCCGTGAGATGGGAAGGGGCCACCAGACCATGCAAATCGAGCTTCTCAGCCATCCCGGATGCCCAAACGCCGCCGCCACACGCGAGACCCTGGCCGAGTGCCTCGGCTCACTGGGAATCGACGTGCCGATCACCGAACACGTCGGGGACTTCCCGTCACCGTCGGTTGTCGTCAACGGCGCCGACGTAATGCGCGCTGGCGCAGTGCCGATTGGACGATCTTGCCGACTCGACTTACCCACTCGTGAGGCGATCATGGCTGCCCTGCACCAGGCGAGCGAAGCCGAACATCGGCGATAACTGCGGGCGGCGTATCCATTGCCCCCAGCAGGTATTTCTTGGTGGGCGCGGACGGTATCGAACCGCCGACCGCTGGTGTGTAAAACCAGAGCTCTACCACTGAGCTACGCGCCCCCATGCCCGCCGGAGGCTACACGCCCCCAGCGCAAGTACCCAAACCCGGCGCGCGGGCGCGCTTGTACGCCCCACGCGGCGTGTCGCCGTACAGAGACACGCGCGCTCGCCGGAACCTCAATCCTGCAAAGCCGCCAGCGCCTTGGTCCAGAGGCGCTGGTCGCGCGCCTCGCCGGGCTGCTTGCACTCCGCGAACCGGATGATCCCGGACCGATCCACGACGAAGGTGCCGCGATTGGAGTAGCCGGCGTCGTCGTTGAACACGCCGTAGGCCTGGCTGACCTCGCCGTGCGGCCAGAAATCCGACAGCACCGGAAACAGGAACCCGCTCTGGATCGCCCAGATCTTGTGTGTGGGCGGCGGGCCCACCGAGATGGCCAGCACCGCGCGGTCGTCGTTCTCGAAGTCGGGCAGATGATCGCGCACCGCGTCCAGTTCGCCCTGGCAGATCCCGGTGAACGCCAGCGGGAAGAACACCAGCAGGACGTTCTTGGCGTCGCGGTAGCCGCTGAGGGTCACGCGCTGCTGATTCTGGTCACGCAACGTGAAATCCGGGGCGGTGGCTCCGACCGGCAGCATCAACGCTTCCCGGCCCGGGATTTGGGCTGGACCAGCCGGCTGGCGGCCCAGTCCCCCAGGTTGACCGACGAGGTCGGCATCAGGCCCGCGGTCGGCGCCGCCTCGGCGATGTCGGCGGGCAGCACGTGACCGGGTTTGCCGGTCTTGGGCGTCAGCACCCAGATCACCCCGTCCTCGGCCAGCGGGCTGATGGCATCCATCAGCGTGTCCACCAGGTCCCCGTCGCCGTCGCGCCACCACAGCAGCACGACGTCGACGACCTCGTCGGTGTCCTCGTCGAGCAGCTCACTGCCGCAGGCCTCCTCGACCGCGGCGCGGATGTCGTCGTCGGTGTCTTCGTCCCAACCCCACTCCTGGACGACTTGGTCTCGTTGGATGCCCAATTTGCGAGCGTGATCCGCCGCGACCACCGTGGAGCCTCCTTGTATTCGTCCGCGCCGTGCGATGGGGATTATCGTCGCACAGCCGGCACCGGGTCCATACCTCTACTCAGGAGCTGCCCTGGGAATCGGCTGGCAGGAGCTTCTCAGAACCCCTCAGAACGAGGCCAGGCACAGCTTGAGCGCCTTGGTCTTGGCGTCGTTGAGCTGGTCGACCCGCTTGTTGAACTCGCCGGTCGGCGCGTGGGTCCCGATGGCGTTCGCCACCGCGTGCGCCGCGTCGGCGTAGGCGTTGAAGGCGTCTTTGAGCTGCTGGGACAGCGCGTCGTTGAAGCTGTCGAGGACCTTCGCGGCGCTGTCGTTGAGCGCCGCGATGGCCGGTCCCTCGGTCGGGCCGGTGCTGCGGCCCGCATTGAACGCGGCCACGAACTCGTTCACCTTGTCGATCGCGTCTTTGCTCGCGGTGGCGAGCGAATCGCAGGAGCTGCGGACCGCCCTGGTCGTCAGCGACTGCTGCCGCTGCGACTCCCGGCTGCTCGAGGTCGCCTGCGAGGCCGACACCGACGCCGAGACCGATTGCCGGTAGGCCGGGGCCAGGTTGGTGTCGGGCGTCGCCGTGCCGTTGGTGACCGTGGTGCACCCGGCCACCAGACCGAGCACGCCCATCAGGGCCGCCGCCGCGCAGCCCAGCGCCAGGGCACCCCGCCTGCGCAGGTCCCCCACGCGCGCGCGAGGGACCCCGCGCCATCCGATGAGCACGGGTGCTGACGTTACCGGGTGACGACATTCGGCAACCTCCCGACGCACCGGATCGCCGGGCCGGGTGAACGTTGCGCGGCGGATGGACGGCGGGTTCCCGCCCCGAACGCCGGTGCGGCACGATAGGGAGACCAGGTGCGGTGCACCGCAAAGCCACACGTCCCGCAGAACACAGGAGCAGTGCGTTGACCACCGAGTTCGCGCGCCACGATCTGGCGAAAAACCCAAGCAGCGCAAGCGAACCCGACCGCGTTCGGGTGATCCGCGAAGGTGTGGCCTCCTACTTGCCCGACATCGACCCCGAGGAGACCTCGGAGTGGCTGGAGTCCTTTGACCAGCTGCTGGAGCGCTCGGGTCCGGCGCGGGCCCGCTACATCATGTTGCGGCTGCTGGAACGGGCCGGCGAGCAGCGGGTGGCCATCCCGGCGCTGACGTCCACCGACTACGTCAACACCATCCCGACCGAGCTGGAACCGTGGTTTCCCGGCGACGAGGACG
>NZ_JBYCLG010000317.1:0-2666 GCF_057473785.1 Mycobacterium sp. TH-M103 | reverse complement strand
CAGAAAAGGGACGACCCCCGCCAGGGGGGGAGGAGGCGAGGGTCGTCGTGTATCAGCCCCGGGGGGTCGGGCTGATACACCCTCGGCTCAGGCCGAGTAATGCTTACTATACACATGACAGTGCGGACTAACGCAAGTGGTAGTTCCAGCCGAATCAGACGTTGAGGCGAAAAGACGCTGCTCATCCATGTACGGCGGTCTCTCCGGCTAGCGTTTTTGGTGCAACACCACGGCACCGCCCGATGACCGACCTATGCTGGGTCGGTGACCGTCTCCGACCCGGCCGCACAACAGCAGGCACCACCGGAAGCTCCCGCGGGCGGGTTTCCGCAGGCCCGCACCGCCGCCTTCTTCGACCTGGACAAGACGATCATCGCCAAATCCAGCACGCTGGCATTCAGCAAACCCTTCTTCGACCAGGGCCTGCTCAACCGCCGCGCGGTGCTCAAATCCAGTTACGCCCAGTTCATCTTCCTGCTCTCCGGTGCCGATCACGATCAGATGGACCGGATGCGCGCCCACATGACGAACATGTGCAGCGGCTGGGACGTCGAACAGGTCAAGGCGATCGTCAACGAAACGCTGCACGACATCGTGACGCCACTGGTATTCGCCGAAGCGGCGGACCTGATCGCGGCGCACAAGTTGTGTGGCCGTGATGTCGTGCTGGTTTCGGCGTCCGGAGAGGAGATCGTCGCGCCGATCGCGCGGGCGCTGGGCGCCACCCACGCGATGGCGACCCGCATGGTCGTCGAGGGCGGCAAGTACACCGGCGAGATCGCGTTCTACTGCTACGGCGAGGGCAAGGTGCAGGCGATCAAGGAATTGGCCGCCCGCGAGGGTTACCCGCTGGAACACTGCTACGCCTACTCGGACTCCATCACCGACCTGCCCATGCTGGAGGCCGTCGGGAACCCCAGCGTGGTCAATCCCGACCGCAGCCTGCGCAAGGAAGCCATCGAGCGAGGCTGGCCGGTGCTGGTCTTCTCCCGGCCTGTGTCGCTGCGCGACCGGATCCCCGCCCCGTCGGGCGCCGCGATCGCCACCACCGCCGCGGTGGGCATCAGCGCGCTGGCGGCCGGAGCCGTCACCTACTCGCTGCTGCGCCGCCTGGGAGTCTGAACCCAGCAAACCGGCGACCCGAACTCGCCGGGCGCATTCGCATTCTCTGCGGATTCGGGCCTTGCCGCGCCCAGGGTCTAGTAGTACAAAGGAAACCACGGAAGCCCGGCAAGGCCTAGCTCGAACCGGAAGAGAAGGTTCGATCTCCCGACCCGGGCACCCAGCACGGTTCTCGGCACCCACGCGGAGTCATAGCCGCGATAATGGCAGAAGTGTTGCGGGCCTGCGTAATTGCGAATCTTCAAGGTATCGCGGTCCTTTGGGTGGGACTGCAGCCGTGGGGCGTCGCAAGATCGCCGAGGCCAACCCACGCAGCCCAGAAATGCACGCTTGGTAACCGGGTTCCGTGCTGGCGGGCGGCGGGCCGACAATTGTCGGAACGTCGCCCGCTTCGTATTTCCCGACGATTCACCGGACACGTTCCCGGGAGCCGCTGGCTACCGATCCGCTAGCGGCCCGACAGCGCGTCGGCGATCGCCACCGCGTCCTGCGCGCCGGCTTGCAGCGCCCGGCAACACATCAGCAGCCAGGCCCGAACCCCCTCGGGGGAGCCCTCGGCGAACCCCTCGGCCGCGTCCCGGTAATCCGCCGGCCGGCGCATCCACGCGACCTCCGGCACCCCCAGCCCGTGCGGGTCCAGCCCGCCGGCGATCGTCACCAGCCGCGACACCGCGCGGGCCACCACGCCGTCCGCGCTGCCGAAAGGCCGGAGCGCCAGCAGCTCTCCGTGCGCCACCGCGGCGATCACCGGGGCCGGCGCCCGGATGCGACCGGCGACCAGGCCCGCCAGCAACTCGAGTCGCGGCCCAACCTCGGCGCCGGCCCGCGGCCGGCCCAGCCGCTCCTCGTCGACCTGGTCGGTGGCCGCCAGCACGTGCAGCCGGGCGAGCGCCTGCAGCGGCGCCCGCCGCCACACACCGACCACCGGGCCCTCGCCGCCCTCCAGCGCCTGCGCCACCCGCAAAGCCCCGGCCAGCACGGGGTCGCTGACCTGGGCGGTCTCGCCCGGATCGTCGACCCGCCCGGGTCCGCCGTCGAGCACCGACGAGGCGCGCGCCGCCCGCAGCGCCGCCTCGGCCGCGGTGACCGGCCAGCCCCGCAGGTTGGCCCGGTGCCGGTGCGCCCGGCTCAGCGCGTCGCGGGCATGGTCGGCGGCCTCGGCCACGCCGGGCAGCCCCATCAACGGAGCCAGCGGGTCATCGGTCACGGGTTCTCAACCTAGTCGGGGGCCGGGAATGGCCTCCAGCAACTGCCGGGTGTACTCGTGGCCGGGCCGGTCGAACAACTCGCCGGTGGGCGCGTACTCCACCGCCCGGCCGGCCCGCATGACCAGGACCTCGTCGGCGATCTGCCGGATCACCGCCAGGTCATGGCTGATGAACAGGTAGGCCAGCCCGAGCTCGGCCTGCAGGCCGGCGAGCAGGTCCAGGATCTGCGCCTGCACCACGACGTCGAGCGCCGAGACCGCCTCGTCGCAGACCAGCACGTCGGGCCGAAGGGCCAGGGCCCGGGCGATCGCGACCCGCTGGCGTTGACCACCCGAC
>NZ_JBYCLG010000316.1:0-9785 GCF_057473785.1 Mycobacterium sp. TH-M103 | reverse complement strand
GTCGAGCTGTCCAGCTTCCAGCTGCACTGGGCGCCGTCGCTGCGGCCCGAGGCCGGCGTCGTGCTCAACATCGCCGAGGACCACCTCGACTGGCACTCCTCGATGGCCGAGTACACCGCCGACAAGGCCCGGGTGCTCGACGGCCGGGTGGCCGTGGTCGGGCTCGACGACGCCCGGGCCGCCGCGTTGCTGGACACCGCGGCCGCGCCGGTGCGGACCGGCTTCCGGCTGGGCGAGCCGGCCCCCGGCGAGCTCGGCGTGCGCGGCGGCCGGCTCGTCGACCGGGCCTTTGCCGAGGACCTGGAGCTGGCGGACGTCGACTCGATCGAGGTGCCGGGCCCCGTGGGGGTGCTCGACGCCCTGGCCGCGGCCGCGCTGGCCCGGTCGGTCGGGGTGTCCCCCGAGGCAATCGGGGCGGCCCTCGCCTCGTTCCGGCCCGGCCGGCACCGGGCCGAGGTCGTCGCCGTCGCCGACGGCATCACCTACGTCGACGACTCCAAGGCCACCAACCCGCACGCCGCCGAGGCGTCCGTGCTGGCCTACCCGCGGGTGGTCTGGGTGGCCGGCGGTTTGCTGAAGGGTGCGTCGGTCGACGCGGAGGTCGCCAGGATGGCGTCCCGGCTGGTCGGAGCGGTGCTCATCGGCCGCGACCGCGAGAAGGTTGCAGAGGCGTTATCGCGACACGCGCCGGATGTCCCCGTCGTCCAGGTTGCGACAGGCGAGGATGCGGGTATGGATGCGACTGCTGTGATTTCTGAGATAGATGTGGCAGAAGTGAAACGCACGGGCGGGGATCTCGGTGTTCGCGTCATGACGGCCGCGGTGGCCGCGGCCCGCGACCTGGCCAGGCCGGGCGACACGGTGCTGCTGGCGCCGGCCGGCGCCTCATTCGACCAGTTCAGCGGCTACGCCGACCGTGGCGAGGCCTTCGCGGCCGCCGTGCGCGCGGCCGTCCGGTAGGCGGGTGTGGACAACGCGCTGACCCGGCTGCTGGGCCGGGGCAAGAAGACCGACGCGGCCGAGCCCGACGCGGCCGAGGCGACCGGCCAGGAGACGGGCCGGGCGACGGGGGACGCCGCCGAGCCCGCCAAGGGGTCGAAGGCCCCGGTCGCGGCCCAAAAGAGTGGGCCGCGCCACCGCTTCGGCGCCTGGCTGAACCGGCCGATGACCTCGTTCCACCTGATCATCGCCGTGGCCGGGCTGCTGACGACCCTCGGCCTCATCATGGTGCTGTCGGCCTCGGGTGTGCGGTCCTACGACTCCGACGGGTCGGCGTGGGTCATCTTCGGCAAGCAGGTGCTGTGGACGGTCATCGGGGTCGGCGGGGCCTACGTGGCGATGCGGATGTCGGTGCGGTTCCTGCGCCGCGTCGCCTTCACCGGCTACGTGGTCACGGTCATCCTGCTGGTGCTGGTGCTGGTGCCCGGAATCGGCCACCTGGCCAACGGATCCCGCAAGTGGTTCGTGATCGGCGGGCTGTCGATGCAGCCCTCCGAACTCGCGAAGATCGCCCTGGCCATCTGGGGCGCGCACCTGCTGGCGGCCCGTCGGGTGGAGCGTGCGTCGCTGCGGGAGATGCTGATTCCACTGGTGCCCGCCGCGGTCATCTCGCTGGCGCTGATCGTGGCCCAGCCCGACCTCGGGCAGACGGTGTCGCTGGGCATCATCCTGCTGGCCCTGCTGTGGTACGGCGGGCTGCCGCTTCGCGTGTTCGGCACCTCGCTGCTGGCGGTCTTCGCCGCGGGCGCGGTCCTGGCGATGTCCGCCGGTTACCGCTCCGAGCGGGTGCGGTCCTGGATCAACCCCGAGAGCGACCCCCAGGACACCGGCTACCAGGCCCGGCAGGCGAAGTTCGCGCTGGCTCACGGCGGCATCTTCGGTGACGGGCTGGGCCAGGGCGTGGCCAAGTGGAACTACCTGCCCAACGCGCACAACGACTTCATCTTCGCGATCGTCGGCGAGGAACTCGGATTCATCGGCGCCTTCGGACTGCTGGTGCTCTTCGGGCTGTTCGCCTACACCGGGATGCGGATCGCGCGCCGGTCGGCCGATCCGTTCCTGCGGCTGCTGACCGCCGCCACGACCATGTGGGTGCTGGGTCAGGCGTTCATCAACATCGGCTACGTGATCGGGATCCTGCCCGTCACCGGCATCCAGCTGCCGTTGATTTCGGCGGGGGGAACATCAACGGCCGCAACGCTTTTCATGATCGGTATCATGGCCAACGCGGCCCGCCACGAGCCGGAGGCGGTGGCCGCGCTGCGGGCCGGGCGCGACGACAAGGTCAACCGGTTGCTGCGGCTGCCGCTGCCGGCGCCCTACGCGCCGACCCGTTTGGAGTCGTTCCGCGACCGCAAGGGCGGTCGTCCGGGGGCGGCGAAGGCCCCGGCGCGCACGAGCGGCCGCGACGCCGAGGCGCCGCTGCGGCCGGCCGCCCGGCCGGCCCGGCGATCTGGGGGCGCCGCCCGCGTGCGGGCCAGGCATCATGGATCAGGCCAGCGTTACGCCGGTCAGCGCCAACCGCGGCGCACACGCGCACTGGAAGGTCAGCGTTACGGGTGAACGACACCGTCGAGAGGTCGGCCGGCGGGCCGGGGGCGAGCCCCCCGCCCGCCGGTGCCTTGTCGGTCGTGCTCGCCGGCGGCGGGACCGCGGGGCACGTGGAACCCGCGATGGCCGTGGCCGACGCGCTGGCCGCGCTCGATCCGCAGGTCCGGATCACCGCGTTGGGCACCGCGCGCGGCCTCGAGACCCGGCTGGTGCCCGAGCGCGGGTACCGCCTCGAGCTGATCACGCCGGTGCCGTTGCCGCGCAAACCCAGCGGTGACCTGGCCCGGCTGCCGTCGCGGGTGTGGCGCGCCGTCCGCGAGGCCCGCGCGGTGCTCGACGGGGTGGACGCCGACGTCGTGGTCGGCTTCGGCGGGTACGTCGCCCTGCCGGCCTACCTCGCCGCGCGCGGTACCCCCGGCCCCGGGCGCGCGAGCCGCCGCGTCCCGGTGGTGATCCACGAAGCCAACGCGCGGGCCGGGCTGGCCAACCGAATCGGTGCCCGCTCCGCCGACCGGGTGCTCGCGGCGGTGCCCGACTGCGGGCTGGCGCGCGCCGAGGTCGTCGGCGTGCCGGTGCGGGCGGCCATCACCACGCTGGACCGCGCGGCGCTGCGGGCCGAGGCGCGCGCGCACTTCGGCTTCGCCGGCGACGCGCGGGTGCTGCTGGTGTTCGGCGGCTCCCAGGGCGCCGCGTCCCTCAACCGGGCCGTGTCCGGGGCCGCGGCCGAGCTGGCCGCCGCGGGCGTGTCCGTGCTGCACGCGCACGGACCCAAGAACACCCTCGAGCTCCGGCACCCCGCGCCGGGCGACCCGCCCTACGTGGCGGTGCCCTACCTGGACCGCATGGATCTGGCGTACGCCGCCGCCGACCTGGTCATCTGCCGGTCCGGGGCGATGACGGTCGCCGAGGTCTCGGCCGTCGGCCTGCCCGCCATCTACGTGCCGCTGCCGATCGGCAACGGCGAGCAGCGGCTCAACGCGCTGCCGGTGGTCGACGCCGGCGGCGGCATGGTGGTGGCCGACGCCGCCCTGACCCCGGACCTCGTCGCCCAGCGGGTGGCCGGGCTCCTCAACGACCCGCAGCGGTTGGCGGCGATGACGGCCGCCGCCGCGCGGGTGGGCCATCCCGACGCGGCGCGGCGGGTGGCCCAGGCGGCGCTGGACATAGCGCGACGGGCGGTGGCGGCCGGGGGGCGTCGATGAACGCCGCCCAGCTGCCGCCCGAGCTGGCGCGGGTGCACATGGTCGGCATCGGGGGTGCCGGAATGTCGGGCATCGCCCGCATCCTGCTGGACCGCGGAGCGCTGGTGTCCGGGTCGGATGCCAAGGAGTCGCGCGGCGTGCACGCGCTGCGGGCCCGGGGCGCGCTGGTCCGCGTCGGGCACGACGCCTCGTCGCTGGACCTGCTGCCGGGCGGTCCCACCGCCGTCATCACCACCTACGCCGCGATCCCCAAGACCAACCCCGAGCTCGTCGAGGCCCGCCGCCGCGGCATCCCGGTGCTGCTGCGGCCGGCCGTGCTGGCCCGGTTGATGGACGGGCGCACCACGTTGATGGTCACCGGCACGCACGGCAAGACGACCACGACGTCGATGCTGATCGTGGCCCTGCAGCACTGCGGGCGCGACCCGTCCTTCGCGGTCGGCGGGGAACTCGGCGAGGCCGGAACCAACGCCCACCATGGCAGCGGCGACTGCTTCGTCGCCGAGGCCGACGAGAGCGACGGTTCGCTGCTGGAGTACCGGCCTGACGTCGCGGTGGTGACCAACGTCGAAACCGATCACCTGGACTTCTACGGCAGCGCCGACGCCTACGCCGGGGTGTTCGATTCCTTCGTGGAGCGCTTGGCGCCCGGGGGAGCGCTGGTGGTCTGCATCGACGATCCCGGCGCCGCCGCGCTGGCCGAGCGCAGCGCGGAACTGGGTGTCCGCGTGCTGCGCTACGGGTCGGCGGGTGAGAGCCTGGCCGGCACGCTGTTGGACTGGGTGCAACAGGGCACCGAGGCGGTCGCCCACATTCAACTGGCCGGCGAGCCGCATCCGCGGGTGATGCGGCTGTCGGTGGCCGGCCGGCACATGGCGCTCAACGCGCTGGGCGCGCTGCTGGCGGCGACCCAGATCGGCGCGGCCGCCCACGAGGTGCTCGACGGGCTGGCCGGCTTCGAGGGGGTGCGCCGCCGCTTCGAACTGGTCGGCACCTTCGGAGACGGCCTTGCGCCGGTGCGGGTCTTCGACGACTACGCCCACCACCCGACGGAGATCAGCGCCACGCTGGCGGCGGTGCGCACGCTGCTCGACCAGACCGGCGAGGGCCGCTGCATCGTGGTGTTCCAGCCGCATTTGTATTCGCGCACAAAGGCTTTCGCTGCCGAATTCGGCCGTGCGCTGGACGCCGCCGATGAGGTGTTCGTCCTCGACGTCTACGGCGCGCGCGAGCAACCGCTCGCCGGTGTCAGCGGCGCCAGCGTCGCCGGACACGTCAGCGTGCCGGTGCGCTACCTGCCCGACTTCTCCGCGGTTGCCGCAGAGGTGGCCGCGGCCGCCGGTCCCGGCGACGTCATCGTCACGATGGGCGCGGGCGACGTGACCCTGCTGGGGCCCGAGATCGTCACCGCGCTGCGGGTGCGGGCCAACCGCACCGCACCCGGGCGGCCGGGGATGGCGCGATGAGCCAGCCGAACCCCGAGCCGACCGGGGCCGCGCCGACCGACGTGGTGGGAGAGGAGGCCGGCCCCGCGCCGGATTCCCCTGCGACCTCCGCGCCCGCCGGGACCCCTGAGTCCGCCGAGGGCACCGACGACACCGGCGCGATCGTCACCGAACCACCTACCGACGGCGGCGAGGAGGCGGCGCCCGAGGCCGGGCAGGCCGACTTCGAGGGCCCGCGGCGGCGGGCCCGCCGGGAACGGGCCGAGCGCCGCGCCGCGCAGGCGCGCGCCATGGCTATCGAGGAGGCGCGCCGCGAGGCCAAGCGCCGGGCCGGCGGGCGCGTGGCCGCCGAGCCCAAGCCCGTGGCCCGCGGCGTGGTCCGGGGCCTGAAGATGCTGCTGGCCACGGTGGTTCTGGTGCTCGTCGGGATCGGGCTGGGACTGGTCCTGTACTTCACGCCGGCGATGTCGGCCCGCGACATCGTGGTCAGCGGGACCGGGGCGGTGACCCGCGAAGAGGTCCTGGACGTGGCCCGGGTGCGGCCCGGGACGCCGCTGCTGCAGATCAACACCAAGCAGGTCGCCGACCGGGTGGCCACGATCCGACGGGTGGCCAGCGCGCGCGTGCAGCGGCAGTACCCTTCCGCGCTGCGGATCACGATCGTCGAGCGGGTTCCGGTGGTCGTGGTGGACTTCCCGGACGGCCCGCACCTGTTCGACCGCGACGGCGTCGACTTCGCGACCGCGCCGCCGCCACCGGCGCTGCCCTACCTCGACGTTGCCGACCCCGGGCCGAGCGACCCGGCGACCAAGGCCGCGCTGCAGGTGCTGACCGCGCTGAGCCCCGACGTGGTCGCCCAGGTGAGCCGCGTCGCGGCGCCCTCGGTGTCCTCGATCACGCTGACGATGAACGACGGCCGGGTGGTGATCTGGGGGGCCACCGACCGCACCGGGGAGAAGGCCGAGAAGCTGGCCGCGCTGCTGACCCAGCCCGGGCGGACCTACGACGTGTCCAGCCCGGACCTGCCGACCGTCAAGTAGCGCCGCGGCGAGGGCGAAAAAAACCGTGTCGCGTGTCGGCGCGCCTGCGGGGTTAGCGGGTGCGCTGCCCATACCGTTCTGTTTGCGCGGAACTACCTGACATAACTCTAAGCCTGAGGTAGAGGTTGAGGGTTTGCCCAGGAGGGTTTCCGCCACCATCCGGAGAAGCTCACAGTGAGACCCCCAACCGGGACACCAGCCCATCAGGGAGGAAAACGAATGATGACCCCCCCACACAACTACCTCGCCGTCATCAAGGTCGTGGGTATCGGTGGCGGCGGTGTCAACGCCGTCAACCGGATGATCGAACAGGGACTCAAGGGCGTGGAGTTCATCGCGATCAACACCGACGCCCAGGCGCTGTTGATGAGCGATGCCGACGTCAAGCTCGACGTGGGTCGCGACTCGACGCGCGGGCTCGGCGCCGGTGCCGACCCGGAGGTCGGCCGCAAGGCCGCCGAGGACGCCAAGGACGAGATCGAAGAGCTGCTGCGCGGGGCGGACATGGTGTTCGTCACCGCTGGCGAGGGGGGCGGGACCGGCACCGGCGGCGCGCCCGTCGTCGCCAGCATCGCCCGCAAGCTGGGCGCGCTGACCGTCGGCGTGGTCACCCGGCCGTTCTCGTTCGAGGGCAAGCGGCGCAGCAACCAGGCCGAGAACGGCATCACCGCGCTGCGCGAGAGCTGCGACACGCTCATCGTGATCCCCAACGACCGGCTGCTGCAGATGGGCGACGCCGCCGTCTCGCTGATGGACGCATTCCGCAGCGCCGACGAGGTGCTGCTCAACGGCGTACAGGGCATCACCGACCTGATCACCACGCCGGGCCTGATCAACGTCGACTTCGCCGACGTCAAGGGCATCATGTCCGGCGCGGGCACCGCGCTGATGGGCATCGGGTCGGCGCGCGGCGAGGGCCGGTCGCTCAAGGCCGCCGAGATCGCCATCAACTCTCCGCTGCTGGAGGCGTCGATGGAGGGCGCCCAGGGCGTGCTGATGTCGATCGCCGGGGGCAGCGACCTGGGCCTGTTCGAGATCAACGAGGCGGCCTCGCTGGTGCAGGACGCCGCCCATCAGGACGCCAACATCATCTTCGGCACCGTCATCGACGACTCCCTCGGCGACGAGGTGCGCGTGACCGTCATCGCTGCGGGCTTCGACGCGCAGGGCCCGGGCCGCAGGCCGGTCGTGGGCGACGCCGCCGAGGGCAGCGTGGCGGCCGGCAGCGGCGGTGGGGCGCACCGGATCGAGTCGGCGAAGGCGGGCAAGCTCAGCTCGACGCTGTTCGAGCCGGTCGACGCCGTCAGCGTGCCGCTGCACACCAACGGGGCGACGCTGAACATCGGCGGTGACGACGACGATGTCGACGTGCCGCCTTTCATGCGCCGCTGAGGCCGTGGAGGTCACAATGCGGTCCCGACCTACTCAGACAATGATGTCGGGGCCGCTTGGCCGCCAACGTTTTCCGGATACTGGTGGGGTGCGCCTTCGGATCCGGCGAGTGACGACGACCCGCGCGGGCGGCGTGTCGAAGCCGCCGTTCGACACCTTCAACCTCGGCGACCACGTCGGCGACGACCCGGCGGCCGTCGCGGCAAACCGGAGCCGGCTCGCCGCCGCCACCGGCCTCGGCGCCGACCGGGTGGTGTGGATGGACCAGGTGCACGGGGACCGCGTCGAGGTGGTCGAGGGCCCGCGCGCGGGCGCGGTCGGCGACACCGACGCGCTGGTGACCGGCACGCCGCGGCTGGCGCTGGCGGTGGTGACGGCCGACTGCGTGCCGGTGCTGCTGGCCGACGCGCGCGCCGGGGTGGTCGCGGCCGTGCACGCCGGCCGGGTCGGCGCCCAGCGGGGCGTCGTGAACCGCGCGGTGGAGGCCATGCAGCGCCTGGGCGCGCAGGTCGCCGACATCTCGGCGCTGCTCGGCCCGGCGGTCAGCGGCGCCAACTACGAGGTGCCCGCCGCGATGGCCGACGAGGTCGAGGACGCCCTGCCGGGCAGCCGCACCACCACCTCGGCCGGGACGCCCGGGCTTGACCTGCGCGCCGGGATCGCCCGCCAGTTGACGGATCTGGGCGTCACCTCGATCGACATCGACCCCCGCTGCACGGTGGCGGACCCGACGCTGTTCAGCCACCGCCGGGGCGCGCCGACGGGCCGCCTGGCGTCGCTGGTGTGGATGGAGTGACCGCGGTGACGGGGGATATGCCCGACGGCGACCGCGAGGCCGAATTGACGCACGCCCTGGCGGCCGTGCGGTCGCGACTGGCCGCGGCGGCGGAAGCGGCGGGCCGCAACGTCGCCGAGATCGAACTTCTCCCGATCACCAAGTTCTTCCCCGCCACCGACGTGGCCATCTTGGCCCGCCTGGGTTGCCGGGCCGTCGGCGAGTCACGGGAGCAGGAGGCCGCGGCCAAGGTGGCCGAACTTGCCCGGCTGGCGGGCGCCGCGCCGCGCACCGAGTTGCCGCCCGTCAACTGGCACATGGTGGGCCACATCCAGCGCAACAAGGCCCGGTCGGTGGCCCGGTGGGCGCACACCGCGCATTCGATCGACAGCTCGCGGCTGGTGACCGCCCTCGACAAGGCCGTGGCCAAGGCGCTGTCCGATGGTCGTCGGCAGCATCCGCTGCGCGTCTACGTCCAGGTCAGCCTCGACGGCGACGTGTCCCGCGGCGGCGTCGACGTGGGGGCGCCCGGCGCGGTGGACGAGGTGTGCGCTCAGGTCGCCGGCGCCCCGGCCCTGGAACTGGTCGGGCTGATGGCCGTCCCGCCGCTGACCGGGGACCCCGAGCGCGCCTTCGACCGGCTCCAGGCCGAACACCGGCGGGTGCTGCAGTCGCACCCCGAGGCGGTCGGGCTGTCGGCCGGCATGTCCGCGGACTTCGAAATCGCCGTCAAACACGGTTCGACCTGTGTGCGTGTCGGTACCGCGCTATTGGGCCCGCGGCCGCTACCGTCACCGTGAGTAGTCACTGTAGTCACATCTTCATCACAGACAACACCACTGCGAGAACCTTCCCAGGGCTAGAAGGGGTCAACACGATGAGCACACTGCACAAGGTCAAGGCCTATTTCGGGATGGCCCCGATGGAGGACTACGACGACGAGTACTACGACGACCGTGCGCCCTCCCGCGGTTTCCCCCGCCCGCGCTTCGACGAGAGTTTTCAGGGGTACGGCCGCTACGAGGGGCGCGACTACGAGGACCACCGGGATCTCCGGGACCCGCGCAGCGAGCCGGCCGACTATGCCCCGCCCGGGTACCGCGGTGGCTACGCCGAGGAGCCCCGCTACGGTTCGGTCCACCCCCGCGAGTTCGAGCGGCCCGACATGCCCCGGCAACAACGCTTCGGGTCGTGGCTGCGCAACTCCACCCGCGGCGCGCTGGCGATGGACCCGCGCCGGATGGCGATGCTGTTCGACGAGGGCAGTCCGATGTCGAAGATCACGACGCTGCGGCCCAAGGACTACAGCGAGGCCCGGACCATCGGCGAGCGGTTCCGCGACGGCACCCCGGTGATCATGGACCTGGTCTCGATGGACAAC
>NZ_JBYCLG010000315.1:0-7169 GCF_057473785.1 Mycobacterium sp. TH-M103 | reverse complement strand
CGTCCGCCCGGAAGGTGGTGCGCACCAGCGTGAAGCCGGGCTGCCGTTGCGTCTGTGCGGTCGCCTGGATCGCCTCGCGCGCGGCCCACCACGCCGGCCCGTCCTGGATGCCGGCCTCGGGGTCCAGGACGGTGATCGGGCCCCAGCCGATGCCGAAGCGCACGTCGACGGCGGGGGCGAGGAGCAGTCGCACGCGCAGCGCGGCGTCGATGGCGGCGCCGACCGTGGGGTAGCTGCCCTGGAACTCGTCGCCGACGGTGAAGGCGGGGGCGTCGATCGCGCCGTCGGCGACCTCGCGCAGGGCGGTACTTACGCGTCGGTGCAGGGCGGACCGGTCCACGGCGCGCCGGGATGCCACGACGTCACCAATCACGGCCGCCCTTGGTGAAGAATTGCGCTTCACTCGGGCTATATGAAGACTATAGATTAATCCGAGCTGAATGCAGCTATTTGCTTAATCGCCTAGCCGGCGTCGCGGTTCGCGGACGCGGTCACGCCGGCGATGATGTCGTCGACCGTGCGTTCCGCCAGCGCCTCGACCCGGCGGCGACCGGCGTGACGCAGCGGTCCGCGCAGGGCAAGCTCGGCGAATCCGTGCACCGCCGACCAGCAGGGCCATTCGGCGCCTTCGCGTCGTTCAGGGGACAGCGTTCCCGCCTCCGACATCGCATCGAGCGCCTCGACCAACGCCACATACGGTGGCGCGCCCGCGGTCTCGCCGGTCGGGGAACCGGCTCCGAAAAAGGCCACGGTGAACCACCCCGGCTCGTCGAGTGCGAATTTGATGTAGCCGAGCCCGACCGCGCGGAGCCGATCGATCGTTTGCGGCCGCGTGGAGCCGCGCCGGCGCGTCAAGCTCTGCATCCGCGCCGCCATCCGGTGCTGGATCGCGATGGCGACGGCGCCGAGCAGGGCCTCCCGATCGGCGAAGTGGCGATAGGCGGCGTTGGGCGAAACCCCTACTCGCCGAGTCGCTTCCCGAATGGTGAGCGCTCCGGGTCCTCCGGTCCGGGTGAGGTACAGGCCGGCGTCGACCAACGCGGTGCGCAGATCCCCATGGTGATAGCCGGTCTTCAAGGTGGCCACGCTTGACCCTTCTCGGGCTGGAAGTGTACGGTGTCCACATTATCATGTTGACGCTGTGAACATCGAGATCGGAGGTGGTGTCGTGAGCTCCGCAGCATTGCCGTCGATTGTGGAAGAGCGGTTGTGGCAGCGCGAACTGAACGCTTTGCGGGCCCGGGAGAAGGCGGCTACCCGCGAACTCGATGCGATCGCCGCGCAGCGCCGGCGGCTACCCATGGTCGCGATGCCCGATTACGTCGTGGAGGGTGAGCGGACCGGTGCGGCTCGCCGACGTGTTCGGCGGCAGATCGCAGTTGATCTTCTACAGCCACATGTGGTCTCCCGGCGAAACGTGGCAGTGCCCGGGATGCACGTCGCAGTACACCCGTCAGGAGTTCCTGGACAACTACGACGCCCGGTTTGTCATCGTCACCCAGGGGCCCATCGACGAAGTGCTCGAATACAAGCGGCGGGTGGGCAACCAGGATGACCTGGTACTCCACCGCCAACAGTCCGTTCGGTGCGGATGTCGGTGCCCCAGCGGGAGGTGGCTTTGCGGTCAACGTCTTTCTGCGCCAGGGGGAGCGGGTCTACCGAACCTGGCACACCAACGGCCGGGGAACCGAACAGCTCAGCCCCTCGTTCGCGTCGATCGATCTTTTGCCGTACGGCCGCCAGGAAGAATGGCAGGACTCCCCGGACGGCTGGCCCCGGCGGCCGACCTACCGTGGGTGGGCCGGCTCCCAGGACATCGCCCGAGCCTACCGCGCTGCCGCTGATGCCCAACCGGAAGGAGCAAGATGACCTCCATGACGACCGGCCTGACCACGATCAGCCTGGTGTGCGTACCGACACCCGAACAGGACAAAGCGGTCGAGTTCTACGAGTCGCTCGGGTTCGAGAAGCGAACCGATCAGCCATTCGGTGGCGGCTACCGGTGGATCGAGGTCTATCCGCCCGAGGGCTCGACCGGCATCGCGCTGGCTCCGCCGCCGTCGGACGCCGGAACGGTGCAACCGACCAACACCGGTATCACGTTGTCCACGAGCGACATCGACGCCACCCACGCGGCGATGGCCGCACTCGGCGTCGACGTCGACGCGCAGGTGTCGCGAATGGGCGAGCCGGTCCCGCCGATGTTCTGGTTCCGCGACCCTAGCGGGCACACGCTGCTGGTCGTCGAATCCTGAATCGCGGCTGAGCGCTCACTGCACCAAAGCGGCCGCCGACTGCAGGTGCTCGATCGCCTCGCGAACGACCTGCTCGATCAGCTCGGCGCACGAGGGCAGGTCGTCCAGGATGCCGGCGACCTGGCCGGAGGCCAGCACCCCGGCCTCGGTATTGCCCTCGACCAGACCGGCTTTGAGCAGCATGGGCGTGTTCGCGGCCATCACCACCTGCGACCAGCTCAGCTCCTTGCCGTGCCGCATGGCCATGCCGTCGGTGATCATCGACCGCCACGTCATCTGCGACATCTGTTTGAACTTGGCGGCGTTACGCACCGCGGCGACCAAACCACGTGCTTGGGAACCGCTCTCGAGCTTCTCGACCAGGGCGGTCCGCAGCACGCGGTGCGGCATGCCGTCGACCCGCGTGGTGACCACCGTGCCGTCCAGCGCGGCCTCGAGGTAACGCCGCTTGACCGCGTCGGGCACGGTCGAGTCCGAGGTGAGCAGGAACCGCGTGCCCATCGCCACCCCGGCGGCGCCGTAGCTCAACGCGGCGGCCAGCCCGCGCCCGTCGAAGAAGCCGCCCGCCGCGATCACCGGGATCCCCGTGCCGGCCACCGCGTCCAGCACCGAGGGCAGCAGCAGCGTCGTCGCGACCGGCCCGGTGTGACCGCCGCCCTCGCCGCCCTGCACGATCATCGCGTCGGCGCCCCACGCCGCGACCTTGCGCGCGTGTTTGGCCGCGCCGATCGACGGGATGACCACCGCCCCGGCTTCTTTCAGCCGGGCGATCAGCTCCTGTTTGGGGGCCAGGGCGAACGACGCCACCTTGACGCCCTCGCGGATCATCAGCTCGATGCGGTCGGAGGCGTCGGCCGCGTCGGCGCGGATGTTCACCCCGAACGGCTTGTCGGTGGCGGCCTTCACTTTGCCGATGGCCGTCGCCAGCTCGTCGAGCGTCATGGTGGCCGAGGCCAGGATGCCCAGCCCGCCGGCATTGGCCGTGGCCGATACCAGCCGGGCGCCGGCCACCCAGCCCATGCCGGTTTGGACGACCGGGTGCTCGACGCCGACCAACTCGGTCAGCGGCGTGCGCAGCCTGCTCACCGAATCTCCCTGTCCCGCAGTGACTTCGGATCGACGACCTCCCGGATGAGCCGCAACTCCTCGTCGGTCGGCAGCCGGGTTTCGTCGGCGCCGTCAAGGCCGTGCACCTCGAACGAGGTGGCCTCCCGGACGTCGCCGGGCGTCACGCCCGGGTGCAGGGACACTGCGCGCATGGTGTGTTCCGGCCCGCCGAAGTCGAACACCCCGAGGTTGGACACCACGCGATAGGTGTTGGCGAAACGGAACGCCGGATTGGCCGGGTCGACCTTGTCCCAGCCGATGCCGCAGACGATGTCGACGGCGTCGCAGAACACCCGCTTCGAATGGTTGCCGACCCAGTAGCTGGTCGCATGGTTGATCGCGTTGCCGGGTGCACCGCGCACGCCGAACATCTGCCGGGTCGGACGCTGCAGGGGGCCGAACGCCGAAATGTTCTGGTTGCCGAAGCGATCCACCTGGTTGGCGCCCATCACCACATGCCGGCGCCCCCAGGCCAGGGTCTCGAAAACCCGGCCGAAGGGCATCCAGCCCTCAATGTTGTTTGGGGGGCCGGTCTTGCCCAGCGGCGGGGTGTCGGCGAGGAGCTGCGCCTCGCCGTCAGTCAGCAGGATGTCGGGGGAGAAGGTCAACCGCGCCAGACGCGCGCCCACCGAGGCCATGTTCGTCATCGGGCTGACCATGATCTCGCCTGCGTTCCTGAACAACTCGGCGCAGGCGACCGCGCAGATCTCGGCTCTGGTGCTGCTCACTTCGCCGCCTCCTCTGCGAACTTGCGCACGGCTGCCTGGTAGTCGTCTTCGCTGCCCGAGAGGTAGATCTGCTCGAACTGCTGCCAGCCCTCCTCCGTGGCGGCCGCCTCGGCGTAGTGCCGCTGGAATTTCTCGTCGCGCCCGTAATCCGTTGCAGCCGTGGTGAAGTGGGCACCACCGGGGGCTTCCACGACAGCGTCGACCATCATCCGGTTCACCAGCAGTGACTGTGGGGGAACCGATTTCACCAGCTCTTGGGTCGACACGACCCGCTCCACCGACAGGTAGCGCCGCTCGGCGGCCATCAAGAAGAGGTCGTCGAAGTAGGGGTCGATGCCGGTGTAGGCGGCGTTGCCCCGCTCGTCACCGAGGTTGAGATGCACGAATGCGGCGTCGAGGCGCAACGCCGGCATGGCGATCAGCGTCTCCTGCCCACCGCCGGGTGCCGGGTACGGGCTCGCCACGGTCTTCAGTTCGCCCTCCCAGAAGTCGAGGACCGAACTGCCCAGCCCGGCGCGGATCGGCAGGAACGGCAGGCGTTGCGCCGCGGCCTGCAGGCCGCACCGCAGCATGCCCTCGTCCATCTCGCGGGATTCGATCGACCCGGCGGTGCGCGCCTTGGCGAACCACGGGTCGTAGAAGGGTGGCGTGTCCAGCGAGACGAAGCCGTAGTAGACGCGCTTCACCTTGCCCGCCGAGCACAGCAGGCCCAGGTCGGGCCCGCCGTAGGTCACCACGGTGAGGTCCTTGACGTCGGTGCGCAGCATGGCCCGCACGAACGCCATGGGTTTGCGCCGCGAACCCCAGCCGCCGATGCCGATGGTCATGCCGCTGCGCAATTGCGCGACGGCCTCGTCGAGCGTGGTCCTCTTGTCGGTCACTCCGTTTTGCCCTTCGTCGTTCCGGCAAACGCGTCGCGGTGCTCGTCGGACACCCCCGCGAGGTTCAGCTCGAACGTAAAGCCTTGCTCCATACGGTAACTCGAGTTGACCCGCTGCACGTCGATGAGGTTGAGCGCCTCTTTGGCCGCGCGGATGACGCGGGTGTCCTTGGCGGCGATGTCGCGCGCCACCCGCAGCGCGGCCTCGTCGAGTTGCTCGCGCGGCACCACCTCGTGCACCGAGCCGAAGTGGTGCAAGGTGGCGGCATCCACGGTGGCCGCGGTGAAGAACAGCCGCCGCATCATGTGCTGGGGCACCAGCCGCGACAGGTGGGTCGCCGCTCCCAGCGCGCCCCGTTCCACCTCCGGCAGCCCGAAGGTGGCGTCGTCGGAGGCCACGATCACATCGGAGTTGCCGACCAGTCCGATGCCCCCGCCGACGCAGAAGCCGTTCACCGCCGCGACCACCGGCACTGCGCATTCGTAGACCGCGCGGAATGCCGCGAAGCAGCCGCGATTGGCGTCGATGAGGGCGGTGAACCCTTCCGTACGTTGCATTTCCTTGATGTCCACGCCGGCGTTGAAGCCGCGGCCCTCCGCCCGCAGGATCACCACGTGGGTGTCGGAGTCGTTGCCGGCGGCCGTGATCGCCTCGGCGAGGTCGAACCAGCCGCGCGAGGGGATGGCGTTGACGGGCGGGAAGTCGACGGTGACCGCGACGATGCCCGGTTCGGCGGTGGTGGTTGTGATCGGCATTGCACTCCTGGGGGCGTCGCTACCTAAGCAAGCACTTGCTTGGTACGCTAGCACAGTGACCCGCGCCGAAGGATGCCTCCCTTCCGGAGAAGCCGTCAGTTTGGCATTGGCCGGACGGGTCGTCCTCGTCACCGGCGGCGTTCGAGGGGTGGGCGCCGGTATCAGCGCCGTTTTCGCTCGGCAGGGGGCGACCGTCGTCACCTGCGCGCGCCGCGCCGTCGAGGGGTCGCCGTACGAATTCCATGCGTGCGACGTCCGCGACGAGGACTCGGTGGCGCGGCTCGTCGGCGCGATCGGCGAACGCCATGGCCGCCTCGACGTGTTGGTCAACAACGCCGGAGGTTCGCCGTACGCGCTGGCCGCCGAGGCCACACACAACTTCCACCGCAAGATCGTCGAGCTCAACATGCTTGCGCCGCTGCTGGTTTCGCAGCACGCGAATACCCTGATGCAACAGCAGCCCGGAGGCGGTTCGATCGTCAACGTGTGCAGCGTCAGCGGCCGCCGGCCGACACCGGGTACGGCTGCCTACGGGGCGGCCAAGGCGGGTCTGGAGAGTCTCACGTCGACCTTGGCGGTGGAGTGGGCTCCCAAGGTGCGGGTGAACGCCGTGGTGGTCGGCATGGTGGAGACCGAACAGTCCGAGCTGTTCTACGGCGACGCCGAGTCGGTCGCCCGCGTGGCCGCCAACGTGCCGCTCGGCCGGCTGGCCAAGCCGGACGACGTCGGCTGGGCCGCAGCTTTTTTGACTTCCGATGTGGCCTCCTACATCAGCGGTGCCACGCTGGAGGTGCACGGCGGCGGCGAGCCCCCGCCGTATCTGGCCGCCTCGAGCGCCAACAAGTAACGAGTTAAGGAGCAACGGTATGGGCTTGGTGGACGGCCGCGTCGTCATCGTCACCGGAGCCGGCGGCGGCATCGGGCGCGCGCACGCGCTGGCCTTCGCCGCCGAGGGCGCGCGGGTGGTGGTCAACGACATCGGGGTGGGTCTGGACGGTTCGCCCGCGGGCGGTGGCAGCGCCGCGCAGGGCGTCGTCGATGAAATCATCTCGGCCGGTGGGGAAGCCGTGGCCAACGGGTCGAACATCGCCGACTGGAGCCAGGCCGAGAGCCTCGTCCGGGCCGCCGTCGAGACCTTCGGTGGCCTGGACGTCGTGGTCAACAACGCCGGCATCGTGCGCGACCGAATGATGGCCAACACCAGCGAAGAGGAGTTCGACGCCGTCGTCGCCGTGCACCTCAAGGGTCACTTCGCGATGATGCGCCACGCCGCGTCGTACTGGCGCGGGCTGTCCAAAGCGGGCAAGGCCCCGGGAGACATTGACGCGCGGATCGTCAACACCAGTTCCGGTGCGGGCCTGCAGGGCAGCGTCGGGCAGGGCAACTACAGCGCCGCCAAGGCCGGCATCGCGGCGATGACGCTCGTCGGCGCCGCCGAGATGG